>CAZOMH010000451.1:0-4460 GCA_964580415.1 uncultured Nitrospirales bacterium | reverse complement strand
CTACGCCATCTACGACCACCTTCCCAAACACGTCGATCCCCGTCCCCACGGCGCCACCGAACGCCTCATCCGCTTCTTCGACCCGAAATGGACCGGCCCGCGCAACGGCCCGCTCCCCGGCAAGTGGAGCACCTGAATCCGGCCCGGCAGCGTCCGCAAAATAGACGCGGCGTTCTGCCGTGTTCTTTGCCAAACCATGGGGGCGTAAAAGACGGTACGCAAAGCAACCATACCGTTTTTGCCCTGCTCTTCAAATCGTCGTTGCATGGGTGGGCTTTTGGAAGAAGACGGCTGAAAACCTCCTCTACTTTGGACGCGACATCCTCCCGCGTGTTTTCTGTGCCGATGTGAATGGGAATAATCATTGACATAGGACAAGTCGGTCGGTAGAATTTACATGTACTCAGCCCGGTTTGATGCCGCGTTGAGTTGATTGGGTGGAGGGATTGCGTGAACGATGAGGAAGTCATGATCTTCGGGGAAACCAATGCGCGGGACAGGAACTGTGTTCCTGTCCTCTGGCTCCGCATTCGTCGCGCCGCGGAACGCATGCTCCTATCCACTGCGGCGGTCTCAGTCTGGAAACGCCAATCTCCTGATTGGCATCGGGAAAGCATGCCCGTCAGGAGATTGGCGATCCCAGGAAAGACAGGGAATCGAGCATATCCCTCATCCTGTCGGTCCAACTTAAGCTTCAAGTCACCCAAATCCGATGATTTTGTTTTAATCTTGAGCATACGGAAGGGAAATACGCAATGCAGTCTATGAAACCTGTCGGGGCCATGACGCACACACTACTTGCAGGACTATTGCTATATGCCATTGCCGACACGGCCTTGGCGGGTACCGGCCCGGAAAGCGACCCAAACAACGTCTACTGGGACGATCAGTTTACTGTTCCCGGCACGAATGGCCCGGTAAACGCGATGGCCAAGGACAGTGCGGGCAACATATACATCGGCGGAGCATTTGCTGTGGTTGGCAAGACGGCCGCCAACTGTGTGGCCAAATGGAACGTTGCCACAGCATCGTGGTCCGCGCTTGGAACCGGAATGAACGGCCGCGTTGACCACCTTGCTGTGGATGGATCTGACAACCTTTACGCAGCGGGTAGCTTTACGACAGCGGGCGGCCTTAATGCCAAATATGTGGCCGTATGGAACGGCGTTACGTGGGCCGCACTGGGATCTGGTGTGGGTAACGTAGCCGACGCTCTTGCAGTGGACGGTTCGGGTAATGTTTATGTCAGTTACTGTAACAATATTGTCAAGTGGAATGGTGCCGTGTGGTCCGGTTTGGGGACAAGCTGGAGTTTCCCTTTCGTTTTTGTATATAGCCTTGCTGTGGATGGGGCAGGAAATGTCTATGCCGGAGGCGATTTCACGACGGCAGGCGGTGTTACGGTCAACCGCATTGCCAAATGGAACGGTACGGCTTGGTCCGCCTTGGGAGCAGGAGTGAATGATATTGTCTATGCCATCACAGTGGATAGTTCTGGCGACGTTTATGCCGGGGGCAAATTCACGACGGCGGGTGGTGTAACGGCCAATCATATAGCAAAGTGGAACGGATCGACTTGGTCCGCGCTGGGAACGGGGATGAACGCGACTGTGTGGGCCCTCACATTGGCCAAATCAGGGGATGTTTACGCCGGGGGCGATTTTACGACGGTCGATGGAGGAACGGCCAACCGCATTGCCAAATGGGATGGCACAGCATGGTCGACAGCGGGGATGGGACTGAACGCAAACGTGGCTTCTCTACTGCTGGACGACACAGGCAGTCTGTTCGCAGGAGGTGGGTTCCTGACCGCAGGTGCCGTGAAAGCACATTACTTGGCCAAATGGAATGGTGCTGAATGGACCGCTTTGGGAACCGGGTTGGGATTGAATGACGCGGTGCGTAGTGCTGTGGCCGATAAGAACAACAACATATTTGTCGGCGGCGATTTTACAGCGGTGGATGGTGGAAGAATTCGTTATATTGCCAAGTGGGATGGCAACTCGTGGTCTGGGTTGGGAACGGGAATGGATCAAATTGTTTGCGCCGTAGCGGTGGACGGTTCGGGCAATGTATATGCTGGAGGCTCCTTCACTGTGGCCGGTGGTGTGCCGGTCAACTATGTGGCCAAGTGGAACGGCTCGGAATGGTCCGCGATGGGAACCGGAACGAACAACCCGGTTTCGGCTCTTGCGGTGGACAAGTTCGATAATGTCTACGCAGGTGGCCTATTTACCGCCGCTGGCGGCGTGTCGGCCAAATATATCGCCAAGTGGGATGGCTCGGGGTGGACACCGTTGGGAACAGGATTGAGCTCTGCAGCAAATGCCCTTGCGGTGGACGATGCCGGCAGTCTATACAGCGGGGGATCTTTTACTACTGCTGGCGGTGTCCCAGCCAACTATATTGCCAAGTGGAACGGATCGGAGTGGATGCCGCTCGGAACAGGGACGAATGGTACTGTCTATACGCTTGCAACGGACAATTTGGGCAACTTATATGCAGGGGGGGGGTTCGTGATTGCAGGTGGTGCGGCGGCCAATTATTCGGCCAAGTGGAACGGTTCAACATGGTCTTCAATGGGCACCGGGATGGACGCGCAAGTCCGTGCATTAGCTGTGGATGAGACAGGAAGCGTTTATGTTGGAGGTGCTTTTGCATTGGCAGGTGGCGTGACTGCCAACCGTATTGCCAAATGGAACGGTATGGAATGGTCTTCACCGGGAACCGGAACAGGCGGCTACGTTCAGTCCCTACTGGCAAAGAAAAACTCCCTTTTTGTCGGTGGCGACCTTGACATTGCGGGCAACCGAATTTTCAGCGGATTCGGGGTATGGCAACCCAGAGTCAACCAAAGCTCTGCATCTCTCGTAGCAAACCCGGGTGCGACAGTGATTGGAAACGATGTTTACGGCTTCTACAAGCCCGTGCTGGAGACAACGGAAGGGACGACCGTGTCCTGTGCAGGTGGACTTCCTGTGACGGTGACTCTGGATCGGGCCGACGAGATCCAGGCGGGCGGCGTTCGAATAAACGGGGCGGTGATGCTCGGTCCTGAGGACGTCAAATTTGACGGGGCGGGCGCGACGTTGCGTTTGGAGTTCAGTGAGGACGACGCGGCGGCCTACGGGGTAGCATATACGGAGTTCCGCGCAGTCTCAATTACATACCCCGTTGACTATCCTTCCAGCAAGGACGCCGTTGTCTTTACTCCGATGGGCACGAACACGGCTATGCCCATCCGTCTGGAGAATGGGAAGCAGATTTATGCAATTACGATACCTTTACCTCAGACTGGCTCCACATACGGCGCCATACCAAAGACATTCCTTCCCGCCACCTCACCATCAGGACCGGGAGCGACAGAGACCGGCGAGAATGCCATCACTTGGACTTGGCAGGACAATTCAGACAATGAGACAGGGTTCAAGGTGTGGGACGATCCCGGCGCGGGCGCGCCGACCACACTGCAAACCACCACGGCGTCCGACGTGACCTCGTGGACGCATACCGGCCTGACGCCCAACACACAGTACACCTTCGAGGTGGCGGCGACCAACGCCTATGGCGACAGTGCAAAGACCACGGCCTATTCCATGTGGACGCTGGCGCTCAACCCGGTGGCACCCGTGGTGAACGGCGCGGCGAGGAATTCGCTGAACGTGACCGTTGGTCCCGGCGACGGCAATCCTGGGGCAACCGTGTACGCCATATACTGCACCACCACGGGGCAGTGGGTGCAGCCGGGCGGCGCGCCGGGCGCGTCCGCCGCATGGCAGACGGCAACCGACTGGGGCACAACGACGGCAACCGGCCTGGCAGAATACACGAATTACGCATTCACCGTGACCGCGCGGAACGGGGCGAATCTGGAGTCCTCCGCCGGACCGCCGGTATCGGCCATGACGCTGGACGCGACACCGCCGACGGGCACGGTGGTCATCAACAGCGGCGCGGCGTACGCCAACACAACCGACGTGGCGCTGACGTTAACCTATGACGACGGCACCGGGTCGGGTGCGACCGGCATGCAGTTCAGCAACGACAACCTGACCTGGGGCGGCTGGGAAGCCGTGGCGGGAACGAAGACATGGGCCCTGTCCCCGGGCGACGGCAGAAAGACCGTTTATGTCCAGTATCGTGACGCGGCGGGCAATGTGTCCACCGGGCTCATCAGCGACGACATCACGCTGGATGCGACACCGCCGACTGGGCACCTGAGCATCAACGGTTTCGACCCGGTGACGAATGACCCGAATGTGGCGTTGAACATCTGGGGCGACGACGGGACCGGTTCCGGCATTGACCAGATGCGGTTTAGCGAGAACAACGCGGACTGGACCGCATGGGAGCCCATGGCGGGCGGCCGCGGCTTCCTGTTGACGGGCGCGGACGGAACCAAGACGGGCTATCTGGATGTTATGGACGGGGCGGGCAATATTTCCGCACTGGACGTGGCC
>CAZOMH010000450.1:0-4464 GCA_964580415.1 uncultured Nitrospirales bacterium | reverse complement strand
TTGCGCCCGTGTTTGCGTTCAACGCGCACCAGTTGCCCGGCAAAGTCGCGGCGATATGCGCCGCACTCGGACGTCCGGTAGTCTCCGCGGAACCCGGCGCGGCGGCGCAGGCCGTTGCGGAGGAAATCCACGGGGTGTTCCGGGATTTGGGCATATCGCCCGCCGCACACGACCACGGCGTGCCGGACGGCGCGGTGGACGACTATGCCACGGACATTGCGGGCGACCCCTACCGCTTCCGCAACCAGCCCGGCACCCTTGATGCGTCGCTGTTCCGGAAACTCTTCCGGGCCTCGCATACGGGCGAAATCCCCCGTTTCTGAGTCCCGAAGAATCCCTTCAGCGCAGCGGAATAACGCCGCCCCCCACGGCATGGGCCCCAACGGCCCCGCCGCCGACGGCGTAGTGCCCGACAGCCACGCCGCCAACGGCCAGTCCGCCTATGGCCAGCCCGCCGACGGCGACCACCCCAACAGCCAGCCCTCCCACGGCGATGCCGCCAAGGGCGCAACCGCCCAGGGCCAGCACTCCCACGGACACGCCGCCCACCGCGACGCCGCCCACCGCGACGCCGCCCAGGGCAAACAGGACCCCATAGGCCGTATCGCCGATGGCAATGACGCCCTTGGCCGCGGCGCGGGGGCTGTCCTCCAACGGGCCGAAGGCGATATGCACCAGCGGCAGGCCAAGCAACCGCAGCTTCGATTTGTACTCGTACCCCCCGCGCATGCGGCCCGCGCCAAAGAGTGCGGGCGCGGAGGCAACGGGGGTGCCGGAACCGGCGTTGCGCACGAGTTGTTCCAGCAGGCCGCGCACAACAGGCTTGTGCATTGCCGTCAGTATGAACGGCCAGAGCAGCCCCAGCACGAGGATGGCCCCCAGAAAAACGTCCACCTCCGCCCCGCCCCTGCCGAAAGCGGGATGCAAACCGAGGACGGGGGCAAATATCCGGCCGAAAAGCATGCCGGCCGGCACGGCGAGTCCCACCAGGGTGATTGTCAGCGCATAGAAAAACCAGCGGTAGAAGCTGACAAAATAGGCGATCCCGCCGTCGGGTTGCCGCATAAGGGTGACATCGTTCAGCCCGACACCAATGGCGGTAAGCAGGGTTCTCGCCTGGAAGCGGATACGGTCGGGTTCCTCGAACACCAGCACATACTGTGTGCGGAACGCGGAACCGGGCTGGAAGCGCCCATCCCGCACCGCCTTCGCCACACGCGCCAGCGTGTCTTTCGGAAGATCTGCGGGCAGGCGGCCCTCAAGCCGGGGAAGAAACGGGGTGCCCATGCTGGATTCTCCGGACGGGGTCAGGCCGCTTTTTCGATGGACTTGACCAGGTCTTTGCGCACCGGATAGGAACGGTTCGCGTATTCGATAAACCAGTAGGGTTCCTTGTCCACGACCTGGTCGGCGGGCTGGGTCAGGCCGCTGTGGAAGCAAACCGTGAACGAGCCCTTCGCCGGGGCTTTGCCCAGCGTGTGGTGGAACTGATACTGCTTTGAGTTGGCCATCTTCACATTGGGCACAAACCCGCCCTTGCTGTAGGCCTGCTCATAGGCCATCACAATCTTGACGTAACTTTGCGTTTCGTCAAACGGGGGAATACCCCCGTACTTCTTCACATTCTCCGGACCGGCATTATAGGCCGCCACGGCAAGCTGTTTGTCGTGGAACAGTTCCATCATCTTGGACAGATACTGCGTGCCGCCCGCCACATTTTGAAGCGGGTCAAAGATGTCGGTCACCCCCATCTCCAGCGCCGTGCCGGGCATAAGCTGCATGAGCCCGCGGGCGCCCGCCGGGGACACGGCATCGGGGTTGAAGGCGCTTTCGGCATGGATCACCGCGTATACCAGCGGTTCTTCCAACTGATAGATGGTCGCGTACCGCTTGACGATATCGCGGATGGTGGCGTCTTCCACGGTCCGCGGCACCACCGACGGCAGCGTCACGGGCACCGGTGCGGGTTTGTACTTGGCGGGCAGCGGAATGCGCTCGTAACGGATGGAAACCTCCACAAAATCGTTCCGGATTTTGTACTTGTCCGGCCGGTTGGTGAAGGTCATGGTCCCCGACTTGTCCCGAAACTGGTGCAGCGTGCGAGGCTTGGGCCGCTCCGCCAACTGCGGGCGGGTCGCGGCGACGGGGCCGGAGGCCTTGGTGGCTTCGGCCAGAAGCGCCTTCCCGGCGGCCGTGGTGGCGACAGGCTCGGCAAATGCAGTCCCGCCCAGCGCCAGTATTGCCGCTGCCGCAACGCCCAAAGACTGCATATATATACGAGTTGTCATTTCTGCTGGCTGTTTCCCGTCATGACATTATCCGACGTCTAGCCGACTGTCAACAGTATATCAACAACGGCCCCCGGTGGCAAGAGGCTGACGCGACCACGAACAACCGACCCGGCGGTCCCGCCTGATTCGCGCGAATTTCGCCTTGCATGCCGCAAATGCTTGTGGCACACTGGGCGCAACGCCCCGTGCGGCGGGTCGCAGAATGCCCCGCCACAACCACAAGCCCCTGAAAAACGGGGTGTTATGGCAGAAGACGCCGAAGAACACCATGAGGACACGCCGGTGTTTGTTGGAGAACCGTCAAGAACGCGCTTTCTCGGGACCGCGATACGCATCGCGGGCGTCGCGCTGATCCTGGTCGTGCTGGTGCGGCCCGACCAGTACTTCACCGCGTCGGTAAAGCACCTGCAGTTCTTCGCCCGGCAAAAGGCGGATTTTCAGGCGCTCCGAATGTGCCTGCCCGAAATGCGGACGGCCTTTGAGGCAAAGCGATACATTCCGGCCGATTCCCCGTATGACTGTTCCCGGCCGACCGACCTGTGGACTTGGGATTACGTCCGTTACATCATGTATCCCAACACCCGCCTGAACAAAGACTGGGATTTCTTTATTGACATGAAAGGGGAGATAAAGACCCCGGAGCCCGGATGGAAGAGCGTGCTGCTGTCTTCCGGGGTCATGCTCTACGCCCGCAACGGCAAGTCCTTTCTGGACCCGCCCCTGCCCCCCGCCCCGTCCTATGGCAATCGCTGGAACGTGCTGGTGTTTGCCATGATCACGCTGGCCCAGGTGGCGTTGGGTCTGGCACTGCTGTTCCTGTTTGGGGTGCCCGTTCGGGATTGCGGGACCTTGTGGTTTGCATCCTGCGCCTACTTGGTGGGTTTCTGGACGGCGAACGCCATCCCCTGGACCTTCCTGCTTGTGGGTATTCCTTTTCGGCCGTGGCCTTTGGTTGCGGGGTACGTAATCGTGCTCGTGCTCACCGCAGGGGCGGCACTGCGCTTTCGTGGCAAGGCGCCCGGTACTGCGGTGAATTCGACGCGTGGTTCGCTTTGGCCCGATTCCCCCGTTGGTTGGCTGCTGGCGGTAGCCGTTGTTGCGCTGGCCACGGCCATGCTGCTGCCGGACACGCTCTCCCCCATGTTCTCCTTCGACACGCTGGCGCACTGGGTTTACAAGGCGAAGGCGCTGGTCCATCACGGCAGCCTGGACTTTCTCAAAGAGGTAAACCATCAGGAGTACCCGCTCACCTGGTCGCTGAATGCGGCCGTACTGTTTCTCTTCGCGGGCGGCAGTTACGACGAGATGGTGGCATGGACCAACCTGCTCATGTTCGCCGCGCTGCTGGTGCAGCTCATGGGTGCCGGCGCGTTTCTAAAGACGGGCGCGGGTTGGTGCTGGGGACTGGCCCTGGCGTTCCTGGTGTTCTTCTACCATGACATTTTCGGATGGTCCTATGCGGACACACCCCTCGCCGCCTATCTGGCGGGACTGAGCGGGACGATGATCCTCTGGGCCAGCCGGGACTACGCGCCGCGCTATCTGGCGCTGGCGCTGTCGATGGCCTTTGGGTTGGCGCTGACCAAACTGGAGGGCGGCCCGGCCGTCCTGTTTGCGGCGGGTGCATTGGCCGTGGCCTATGAGGGTTTTCCCTTCTCGCGGAAAGGCTGGCTTATCGTCGGCGTCTTTCTGGTGCCGGTCCTTGTGGCGATGTCATGGTCCTTCTACACCAGACAGCTCGGATACGCCGGGGACTCCCATCTCAAGGAGGGGCTGTCCTGGTTCCGCATACACCTGCTCCTGACGCGCGTGCTGGACAGCGCCACCGGCGCGGGAGACGGCTGGTGGCTCTTCGCCGGCACCACGCTGGTGCTCTTCCTGAAGCCCCGCAGACCCTGGCGTCCCCAGGAAATCTTCCTCGGCATTCTGGGCCTGCTCCTGATCCTGTTCACACCGGCCGCCCTCGCCGGATGGCCCACCAAAGACCTCGACACCCAAACCCTCACCGCCACGCCCCGCCTCATCCTGCACGCCACCCCCGTGCTGCTGCTCCTGTTCGGAAGCCTGCTCTGCGGCGAAAAGGACCCGGCAACGTCGGAACAGGGGAAATAGGGGGGGAAATAGGGGACGCTTCCCCTATTTTCACTTTCCGGCCCTTTCTTTTCTGGGCCGT
>CAZOMH010000449.1:0-4483 GCA_964580415.1 uncultured Nitrospirales bacterium | reverse complement strand
CCGACGGAGGAGCAGGCATGAGACCCACCGCTTTGCTGCTGGCGCTCCTGCTGACGGGATGCACCCTCGCGCCCCGCTATGAACGGCCCCAGGGACTTGCCCCCAAAGAATTCCGCGATGCGGCCGCCGTGGACGGCGACAAGCCCGCCAACACCGAAAAGACCTTTGGTGAACTCGACTGGTGGAAGGTGTTCGAGGACGAACAACTGCAGGCGCTCATCCGCCAGGGTCTTGAATACAACTACGACATCCGCACCGCCGCGCAGCGGGTGCTGGAAGCACAGGCCCAGGTAACCGCGGCGCAGTCTGGCCTGTTCCCCTCGGTTTCAGCCAGCGCGCAGGGAAACAAGACGGACAAGTTCCAGATTGGATCGACACCGCTGGAAGCGCAAAAGAGCCTCCTGGGCAGCCGTGATCCCTCGGCGGGGTCGGAGAGTTTCATGTCCGCCCTCAACCTGGCTTGGGAACTGGATTTCTGGGGGCGCATCCGCAGCGCCGACGAGGCTTCGCGGGCCCAATTGCTCGCCACAGAAGCGGGCAGCCAGGCGGTCATCCAGTCGGTGGTCACCGGGATAGCGCAAGCCTACCTGAACCTGCGGGAATCGGACCTCGAACTGCAAATAGCCAAAACAACGCTTGAATCACGGCAGAAATCGCTGAAGCTCGTTCAGGCGCGCAAGCAATGGGGCGTGGCCACCCGGCTTGATGTGCGCCAGTCCGAAGCGCTCGTGGACACGGCGGCGGCGAAGATACCCCTGCTCGATGCGCAGGTCGCCCAGACGGAGAATTACATCAGCGTCCTCATCGGTGCCGATCCGGGTGCCGTGCCGCGCGGCAAGTCGCTCAATGATCAGAAAATGTCCATAGATGTGCCCGCCGGACTGCCCTCAACGCTGCTCGAGCGCCGGCCGGACCTGCGTGCGGCAGAGGAGCAGTTGGTTGCCGCAAACGCAAACGTCGGCGAGGCAAGGGCCGCCCTGTTCCCGCAGATCACGCTCACCGCGGCCCTGGGCACCGTCAGCCCCGCGTTGTCCGGCGTGTTCAACGGTCCCGCAGGTGTGGCCAGTGCGGCACCCGCGGCTGTGCTCCCGCTGTTCAACGCGGGCAAATTGCGTGCAGGTGTGCAGGCCGCCAAGGCCCGCCGTGAAGAGGCGCTGCTCAACTACCAGAAAGCCGTGCAGCAGGCGCTGCGCGAGGTGTCGGATGCGCTGATCGGCTGCGCCAAGGCAAAGGAGGCGCGCATCCAGATGGAGCGGCTCGTGAATACCTGGCGCGATGCGGCGCATCTTTCACAAATTCGGTACGTCGGCGGCGTGACAAGCTATTCGGAAGTGCTTGACTCGGAACGCCAGCTCTTTGACGCCGAACTGACCTGTGCCCAGGCCAAGCGCAATGAACTGCTCGCCGTGGTGGCCCTGTACAAAGCCCTCGGCGGCGGCTGGGAAAACGCGGAGCCAAAACCGCAGGCCGGGGCGGAAGCGCAAAAATGACGCGCAGCGCCGGGCGGCGGCAGGGCCCCCTTCGGAAATTGCTGGCGCGCCTGACCGAGTTCTGGAAGCAGGAACATGCACTGAGCGTCTTTTGTGTCTTTCTCGTGCTGGTTATTTTTGTGGTCAACCCGCTCGCCGCGGCGGGCGTCATAGGGCGGTGCCTGCTGGACATGCTCGCCTCGCTCGTGCTCATAAGCGGGGTGTTTGCCATCGCCCACAACCGCAGACTGGCACTCCTCGCGGCCCTGGTGGTTTCCATTTCCATTCTCAGCCGCTGGTGGGTTTACGCCTATCCCTCCGTAATCATGACCCTGTGGACTGAGGCTTGGAGCCTGGCCACCATTATCCTGCTGACAGGCGTCGTGCTGGCCCACACGTTTAAGCCCGGTGTCATCACCTTTCACCGCGTTCAGGGCTCCGTCGCCGTTTATCTGCTTCTCGGCCTCGCGTGGGCACACGCCTATTTTATCCTCCTGTTGCTGCAACCGGGCGCCTTCAACACCCCTCCAACGGTGGGGAGCATTGATGAGATGCCCCAGTTCGTCTACTACAGCTTTGTGACGCTCACCACCGTGGGTTATGGGGACATGACCCCTGTACATCCCTTTGCCCGGTCCCTGGCCACGCTTGAAGCCCTTGTCGGCCAGCTCTATCCGGCCATTCTCATTGCCCGTCTCGTTTCCCTGGAACTGCAGGAGCGCATGCAAAAAGAACAATAGACCCCATGGCTTCATGGACTCAATGGGCCTGTGCTGCCGGGGGGGGCGCACTTCTTTCCATTGCATCCATGAAGTCCATTCCGGCCAATGTCTTTGGCACAACGCCGGAATCAGCGGCCGTTGTGGAGGTCACGGCTTAACAGTAGTCGCGCGGGGCAGGACCATGGAAACGGCAAGACAGAGGTAGCCAAGCGAACCATGGCCGACCAGGAACAGCAGCGCCGCAGCCGCCAGCAATGCCATCCAAAGTGCCGCCTGGGTTCGCGGAAACGGAATGTGCAAACGAAGCGCCCTGCGCGCGGCAAAAACAACAGATGTGACAATGAGAATTCCCGTGAGCACGTAGGCCGCGAGCAGGGCATAGACCATGGTTGGCACGGAACCGCCATGCTTCGGTGTCATGGCGGGCGCGGGGGCGATGGTCATGTTGAAAAGAATGCCCTCCTCGCCCAGATAGGGCGCGTCGGTGGCGTTGGACAGCAGTTGCGGCAGCGCAAGCCGGCCGTTGGGCAGCGGCCAGGACATGGCGAGCATTTCCGCGGCCAGCGGGTACGCATGGTCGAAGCGGGCATTGGCCCGGGCGGCCGCCAAACCGAACGCACAAGCCGCCATGCCGTGCCCGGCAATGGACGGCCCGGCATCGACGTCGGCATACCAGTCGCTCATGCCGCTGTCCCTGGCGAATTCGCGGAAGCCCCAGGCGCCCCAGCGGTACTGCCAGAAGTCTTTTTCATAGGCGTTGTACCATTGCCCGGCGAGGTCGGGCCAGAGTTCCGGGCCGACGAAGCACAGATAGGAATTGGAGCAGCCGCGCGCCGGCCCGAGCAAGTCGCCCGATCCCGTATCCGCCATGTAGCCCGGAAGCCCCGCCGCATCGGCGGAATGCCCGGTGAACCCGCGCCGCGCGCGGACAAGCATGGCGCTGTGATCCGTGCCGAGCAGCAGGTCAACGCGGCGGATGCAGGCGATGGAGGCCAGCACGTCGCCGGGATAGCATTGGGCCGGATAATCGTTGAGCAGTCCGTGCGGCGCGGCGTCCAGTTCCGCGGCCAGCGCATCCGTCCTTTCGCGAAGCAGGGAAAGATATTTGGTCTCCCCGGTCAGATTGTGCTGCGACATGATTGCGCACAACTGCATGGCGCGGTACCACACGTCCTCCCGGTCCAGGTAACTGTCGCCCCAGTACTTCCTCACCCACCCGCCGTGGCCCGGGTCAAGCACCAGCGCCGTCAGGGCGTCCACCGCGCCGCGCGCATAGTCCTTCGGCGCGGACGGACCGACCGGCGACCGCTCCCAGGCCTTTTGCAGCGCCTCGGTGGACCACAGGTAAAAGACGGACCCGAAGACCGGCCACTCCGTGCCGGAGATGTTCTCCGTGCCGAGCCCTGCCGCGCGGCCCGAGGCCACGCGCGCCTTCGCCCAACGCTCCAGTTTCGGGGCCAGGTTCCGGTGCAGGCGAAATGCCGCCCGCGGCGCCTCCGCGCCCCCGAGCGCGGGATCGCGCAGGTCAATCGCGACCCGAACCGCCGGGTAGAACGCAAACCAAGAGGCCAGGACCACGGCCAGCGCAAAATTGCCGAAAATGCACAGGCGGACAAGGCGGGGCTTCGTGTTCATGGTGTTTCCTCCTTCTGTTGTCGGCACCGGGCGCCGCGGGGCGTTGGACCAACCGCCCAGCAGCTTCAAAGTTCTTTGCGATACAAAGCATCCATACGCTTTGTACCACAAAGTACTTGATAACGCAAGAGGTCCGGCGTAAAATTGCTGCATGCCACTCAATGACGATGAAACCCGCGGCGGCGACGCGCCGGTCGCGTTCCTCCATGAACGCGCCATGGACAACCTGTCCTTCATCCGCGACGCCATGGCCCGGTCGGCCCCGCTGACCGCCGTGTCCGGACGAAGCACCGTGTTCATGGGGTGCATCGCCCTCGCCGGCGCCTGTATCGGTTCCCTGCGCCGCACGGATGACTGGTGGATTTGGATATGGCTGGCGGTGGCCTTTGCGGGGTGCCTTGCCGGTTTTGCCGGCATGGTCTTCAAATCCCGGCGGCAGCGCGCACCGCTCTTTTCGGCCGTGGGCCGCAAGTTCGCACTCAGCCTTTTTCCGCCAATCCTGGCGGGTGTCGTTCTGACCGAAATCTGCTACGAGCGCACGCTGGATGAGTTGATGCCCGGCGTGTGGCTGATGCTATACGGCGTCGGCGTGGTGACGGGCGGCGCCTTTTCAGTGAGCGTGCTTCCCGTCACCGGCTTTTGCTTCATCGCGCTCGG
>CAZOMH010000448.1:0-4486 GCA_964580415.1 uncultured Nitrospirales bacterium | reverse complement strand
AGCAGGGCCGCGACCGGCGGTTCCAGGCCATCCTGCCCCTGCGCGGCAAGGTGCTCAATGTTGAGAAGGCGCGCGAGGACAGAATGCTGGGCAACCTTGAAATCAAGTCGCTGATTATCAGCCTTGGCGCGGGTTTCGGCAAGGACGATTTCGACACGGCCAAGCTGCGCTACCACAAGGTCATCATCATGACCGATGCCGACGTGGACGGCGCCCATATCCGCACGCTGCTGCTGACATTCTTCTTCCGCCAGATGCCCGAATTGATCCGGCGCGGCCACCTGTACATCGCCCAGCCGCCCCTCTATCAGATAAGAAAGGGCAAAAAGTCGCGTTACGTCAACACCGAGGCGGAATTTGAGGACTTTCTTTTCGAGATGGTGCTCGAAACGGCAAAGATCGTTTCCGGAGGCGACCCCTCCGGCCCGCCCGTTCCGCAGAAGCCCCTCCTGCGCGCCATCCGCGCCACCCACGAGCGCGAACGCATGATCAGCCGTGTACACCGCGTTTACGGGGTGGACCGGCAGGCGCTTGCGCGCTGCCTGGCCCTGCCCCGCGAAAAGTACGTCACGACCGACGCGCTCTCGCCCGCCGAACTCCGCGGGCTGTTCGGCGAGGGCGCCGCGGATGTCATCAACACCGCCGAGGTGCAGACCGAACTCGTCGAGGGCAACGGGAACGGCAAGCCGAAGGCGCCCGTCATCCGCCTGAAGGGCCAGATTGACCTGGCGTTCTTCAAGAGCCATGAATTTTCCGCGCTGCTCTCGCACAATGAGCCGCTCACATTTGCCGGCGAACCGCCCTTCCTGGTGGTTGCCGACGGGGACAAAGGCGGGGAGGAGGTCCTGTTCCAGACCGACAGCCTGCTCGCGCTGCGCGACTTCATTATGGAGACCGGGCGCAAGGGCCTGACGCTGCAGCGATACAAGGGACTTGGCGAAATGAATTCCGAGCAGTTGGCGGAGACAACCATGGACCCGCAGAAGCGGGTGCTGCTTCAGGTGATGGCCGAGGACGAAACCGCCGCGGACGACATATTCACCGTGCTGATGGGCGACCTTGTGGCGCCGCGCAAAGACTTCATCGAAAAGCACGCCCCCGAAGTGCAAAACCTGGACATCTGATTCCATCGCGGCTTGGCCGCGGCAAAAGAATCCAGAATTCAGAAGAGAACACGGAACGCGCCCTTTATCCGGCAGATGATGCGTTCTGCGTGACGAAAAATTGAGGATTTGCAGACTATGACAACCGACCGCATCAAGCCGATGGCCATCGAGCAGGAAATGAAGACCTCTTTCCTGGACTACTCGATGAGTGTGATTGTAAGCCGCGCGCTTCCGGACGTGCGCGACGGGCTCAAGCCCGTACACCGGCGCATTCTCTTCGCAATGCACGAGCTGGGCCTGCACAAGAACCGCTCCTTCCGCAAAAGCGCCCTGATCGTCGGCGAGACGATGGGTAAGTACCACCCCCACGGCGACTCGGCAATCTATGACACGCTGGTGCGCCTCGCCCAGCCGTGGAACATGCGCTACCCGCTTGTGGACGGACAGGGCAACTTCGGGTCCGTCGACGGCGACAGCGCGGCGGCGATGCGCTACACCGAGTCGCGCATGGAGTCGATTACCGCGCTCATGCTCGGCGGTCTTGAAAAAGACACCGTCGAAATGACGGACAACTATGACAGCAGCCTGCAGGAGCCCACGGTGATGCCGTCGGCCATCCCCAACCTTCTGGTGAACGGTTCCTACGGCATCGCGGTGGGCATGGCCACAAGCTGCCCGCCCCACAACCTCACCGAGGTGTGCAACGCGGTGGTCCACCTAATCGACAACCCCGAATGCACGCCGCGGGATTTGATGGCCTTCGTAAAGGGCCCCGACTTTCCGACGGGCGGTGTCATTCTCGGCCGCGCGGGCATCCGCGAAGCCTATCTGACGGGCCGCGGCCGTGTGACGGTGCGCGCCAAGGTTGCCATCGAGAAGCGCAAAGACGGCAAACAGGAGCGCCTGATCATCCAGGAGATTCCCTACCAGGTCAACAAGAGCAAACTGATCGAGGACATTGCCGCCCTGGTGCATGCCAAGACGATTGAGGGCATTACCGACCTGCGCGACGAATCGGACAAGGACGGCATGCGCGTCGTGATCGAAATTAAGCGCGATGTCGAGCCCGAGGTGGTGCTCAACAATCTCTACAAGCACACCCAGCTCCAGTCGACGGCGAGTATCATCATGCTCGCGCTGGTCAACAAGGCCCCGCGTGTGCTCAACCTGCGCGAACTGGTCTTCTTTTACGTCCAGCACCGGGCGGACGTCATCGAGCGCCGCACCCGCTTCGAACTCCGCGAGGCCGAGGCGCGGGCCCATATCCTCGAAGGGCTGCTCAAGGCCATCGACCATATTGACGAGGTCATCAGGATTATCCGCGAATCGGCGGATACCGAGGAGGCGCAGCACCGGCTTATCGGGCGTTTTGGCTTCAGCGTGGTGCAGACCAACGCCATTCTGGCCATGCGCCTGCGCCGCCTGACCGGTCTTGAGCGCAGCGAGCTGGAAGGCGAATACCGCGACTTGATCAGGGAGATTGAGCGGCTGCGGATGATCCTTTCGAGCCAGCGCACCATTCTGGCCGAGGTGCGCCGCGAGATACTGGAAGTGCGCGACAAGTTCGGCGACGCGCGCCGCACCGACATCGTGGACGACATGGGCGAGTTCCACGTCGAGGACCTCATCGCCGACGAGAACATGGTCGTCACCTTTTCCAATCTGGGCTACATCAAGAGCCTGCCGGTCAATACCTACCGCCAGCAGCGCCGCGGCGGCAAGGGCGTCACCGGCATGGAGACGAAGGAAGAGGATTTCGTCAAGGACCTGTTCATCGCCTCCGCGCACCAGTACATGATGTTCTTCACCAACAAGGGCCGCGTCTACTGGCGCAAGGTGCATGAACTGCCGCGCGCCGGCCGCGGCGCGCGGGGCCGCGCCATTGTGCAGTTCCTGAGCCTCGACGAGAACGAGAAGGTTGCCACCTGCCTGCCCGTGCGCAACCTGGGCGAGGAGGGCCGCTTTGTGTTCATGGTCACTTCCCGCGGCGTGGTGAAGAAAACCGCGCTCAAGGCGTTCAGCAACCCGCGCACCGCGGGCATTATAGCAATCGATCTGGACAAGGGCGACGAGTTGCTCGACACCCAGCTCACTTCCGGCGCGGACAACATCCTGATCGCCACGCGCGACGGCATGTCCATCCGTTTCCCCGAAAAGGACGTGCGCCCCATGGGCCGCAACGCGCGCGGCGTCATCGGCATCCGCCTCGAGGACAAGGACGTGGTCGTGGGTGTGTCGCTCGCCGAGGACGACAAGACCGTGCTCAGCGTCTGCGAGAACGGGTTCGGCAAGCGCACGCTCGTCAGCGAGTACCGCGTGCAGCACCGCGGCGGACAGGGCATCATCAACATCAAGACCTCCAGCCGCAACGGCAAGGTGGTCGCCATGCTCACCGTGGATGACGACGACGACATCATCGTGATCGCCACCGACGGCCAGACCGTGCGCGTGCCGATCAGCGACATCCGCACCATCGGCCGCAACACGCAGGGATCGCGCATCATGCGCGTCGATGACAACGCCGCCGTCACCTCGGCCGCGCGCGCGCTGGCCGACCGCAAAGAGGAGCAGGTCACCGAATCCGCCCAGACCGAGACCAAGACCGACGTGCCGCCCAACGGCGGCGCCGTGGCTGCGCCGGCGGGCGCGGACGTTGACGAGGAGGACGGCGGCGAGGAATAGGACAGGGGGCACATCGGCACGGACATAAACCGGCCGCCGGAGACAACTCCGGCGGCCGGTTTCGTACTTTGTGGGTCGACATATGTGGGACAGGCGCCCCCGCCTGTCGAGTGCTGTGGGACAGGCGCCCCCGCCTGTCATTCCCAAAGCGCTGTATTCCGGCCTGACAGCCGAGGGCGGCTGTCCTACATTTTTAAGGGAGCGGCTGTCCTACATTTCCCGGGGGTGGCCGACGGCGGATCAGCCTACTCCCAGCGGGGCTTGACGCTTTCCCAGTAGGAGACGGGCGTTTCCGTGGAGGATGTTTCCAGTTTGAGGCCGAGATTGTCGAGCAGCGTGCCCTCGGCAATCTGGAGGTCCACCAGCGCCGTCTCGTAGGAAATGAGGGCGCGCAGTTCCTGGAGCCGTGCCGCGGTCAGGTCCTCCTGGATGCGCAGCACCTGGAAGCTGGTGGTGACGCCGAGGCGCAGCCGCTTTTCTTCGGCGGTCACATTGGCCTCCTGCAGGCGCACGGCCTGCCGGTTGCTCTCGACGAGGATCTGGCTGGTCTTGACGTTGCGCGCGGCGACGTGGACGGCGGTCTGGAGCGCGATCTCGGTCTGTTTGCGGCGCTCCTCGGACTGGCGCTCGGTGATGCGGGCGCGGGTGTTCATGCCGCGGGCGGCCCGGTTGTTGATGGCAACGGCGCCCTCCATGCC
>CAZOMH010000447.1:0-4493 GCA_964580415.1 uncultured Nitrospirales bacterium | reverse complement strand
CGGGCACCGGCGTCACATACTTCGCATCCTTGGCGATGAAAAAGGAATAGGTGTGCAGTCCCGCCGAAATGCCCGCGGCGTGCAGCTTGTCGATCACGGCCTTCACGCTCGCGCGTCCGTTCGGAAAAATCTTCGGGTTGGGAAAACAGTCGCCGAAGCGCAGCGAAGTGCCCGTGTGGAAGTCCACCTGGTTGAGCCCCAGCGCCTTCACCGTCTTGACCCAATCGTCCACTGTTTCCTCGTTCAGCGCGCCGAAATCAAAGAGGTAGGAGCCCCGGTTGATCTCCCCGTCCAGCGCCCACGGGCCGCCGATGTTCGTCTTGGGCAGTTCGTCCGCCGTGCTCACCGCCTCCTTCATCACGTCCCGCAACGCCGCCATCGGGCCCGCCACAATGGCCGCCTTGGCCCCCACCATGCCAAATCGCGGAATGCACATCGCGTGCAACTGTCGGCTCGGTCCCGGAACCTCCGGCACATTGGTCTTGAGATTGAACGCCAGCACGCACGCGGCAAAAGGCTCGTCCAGTTGGCCCTTCAGTGTCAGCGGCACATCAAAGAACGTCAACTCATCCACGCCCTCCCCGGAAACCGACATCACCTCCAGCGTAAGAAACCGCTTGTCCAGCGCCACGCGCAGTCCGGCTTCCGCACCGGCAAAGGACAAAGTGAGCGTGTCCCCGCTCAGGGACGCTTTGGTGCAGGGAACGGATACAGTGCCCTTCTTCACCGCCGCCACGGGGCACGCCGGATCAGCCTTGAGATAATCCTGTCCCGTGGCCTTGTCCGTGAAGTGCTTGTTCAACCCGTCCGCGCCGATTTCCCAGCGGACCGTGTCATTTTCCAGCACTATCGGCGCATCCGTCTGCGCCCATGCCCCGCACGCGCACAAAACCGCCGCACCCGTCACCAGCCACCTTCCAAAAGGACGCATCTCTGTCATCTCCCGGAGCTAATCTCCATTGAGGCCGTTCGCGGATATTCCAGACAAGTATGCTTCCCCACCCCAAAGAAAGCAATTCCTGAGACATGACGAATCATGTCACGTGCAACCCGAAAACGACGGCAGGTTTCCACAATACGCCCCGGCCACCGGCCAATTGTGGAGAGTGCGGTGGCAACGACGTCGCTTTGGCTGTCTTGCGCGTCAGGCCAGCCCAGGCGATTTTCCCGTTCCCCTTTGCCAGGCAATCCGCAGAAGACTGCAACCACCCCGCATCGTCAGATCACGTAGTCCTCAACATACACGCGCGAGTCCTTGAGGCTCACAAACACCGGCCCCCCAGGCGACATAAATCGCACGAAGGATGGCAAGTTCCTACCGCGTAGCATTGCCGTGACCATCTCCAGAAACAACCGGCTTCAAGAGGCGCAGATCCCAGACCATCATAGACTCTGAATCATCATAAGTCCGGAGATAATAGTACCCCGCCTTGTCCTGAACAAGATTGGCGCCCCCCAATAGCTCACCATATTCAAAAGCTTCGCCGGTGTAGGGATTCTTGTACTGCCTGGATTGGACGAAACTTAGAAACTCCTGTTCCAAAGTCTCTCTCGAAGTGTCCGCCGGAAAGTGTTCGCTCTTTTTCCTAAAATCAAAGCCAAGTGTGGAGATTCCGGGAATATTACGTAAGTCATGTCTGGGACGCTGGGGGACAACCTCGATGCAGGACCAAATGAGAACAAACAGTAACGTCCCAACCAGGATACCGGCGCATGCGGTCACCGCACGCGCGTACACGCGCTTGTCAGACGGAACAAACAAGTGGCTGAACAGCACGCCAACCAGCATCAGCGCCCCCCCAACCATCAGCGCCCACTGCAGCCCCGTGAGCACCCCACCCCGAACCGTATAGAGCGAAAGCAGGGTAGCTTCTCCTTGTCGGGGTTCTATGACAAAATCGTGGTCCAGTTGCATGTTGGTAAATTGTCCATGCAATCGGGTCAATTTGCACCTTTCGCCCATCAGGTTGGCAAGCGGAGGGAACGAAGTATGCTTCTGAAAGCGCTGGCTCTCGCATTCGAGGAGTTTCTCGTCGGATGCCTCCATCCGTGACTCACGGTACTTCCCCGCAAACTCGTCGGCGATGACCACGCGCATGCCCGCCACCTGAACATAGTGGTCGGACAAGACGTAGAGGTCCAACTGGAGGTCTGTCCCCGCCAGGCGGGTCAGCCGCATGGGATAGACGGGCGTCTTTGTCGGAAAAGTGATGGAAAGCGGGTGCGGCCGCAACAGGCCCTTGGTGTCACTGCGGAGTTTGGCCACCACAAAGCGCCAACCGTTCTTGATGTAGTCGGCCACGATGGGCTTTCCGGCATCCGGAATGTGGTGATAGCCGTTTTCTGTAAGCCAGGCGTTCAGTCCGCCGGCCTCGTCCGCCTGCAGGGTCTGCACGATGTAGTTTCCCACCGCTTTGGCGTCCGAAGCATTGACCCCTAGGGATGCGCCAGCCCCATTCGATTCGATACCGGACCATCCGGCAAGACCAAATGAGTACGCAGTAACAACAAGGAAAGCAAGAACCAGCGCGGGTACCAGGCGAAACCGTTTTGCGACAAGCATTAGCGCGGCAAATAGCGCGACGAAGACACCCCAAGAGAGGAAAGGCCCTTCTGGCCTAACCACGGCTTCCGGGGGAAGAAGCTTGTCCAGTGCGGCAAAGAGCGTCCTGTTTTCAGACGAAACATCCGAGGGTTCCGCGGGCACCGGCACAATCCAGGCCATGTCGCCGCCGCTCCCGTCAATCACGGATTCAACGATCAACTTCTCCTGTCCGTTTCGATGCACCACCAGCGCCTGTTGGCTTGGTATGCCCGGCGCGGTGATGCTGGCGGCCGTCGAATAGACTACCATTCCGTCCGCAAGAGCGGCGGAACACCAGACCAGGCATGTCGTCAGAAGCAGGAGGACCGCGGTTTCTGCCTTCTTTTGGCACCTCGCATAATTGCTCATATCACCCCCGCAAACCCCGAAAGAACCATGATTTTCAACACCACGCCCAATCCCGCCAACGCCGCAATGCGTTCCAGGACGTCAAGGCGACGCTCAGGCTCCGGTTCATTGGTCAGGATACGGAACGCGAGGAGCGCATAGACGCACCCTGCCAGAAACAGCACGATAGCATGGCTCTCCTGAATGTCTATCCTCATTAGGCGGCATATGAAGTGGAATGACCCGGAAAGAACATTGTCGTCATCTTTACCTTGAATGTTTATCGCGCTAATGGGGAGCATGGCCAGTGACACACAGCAGAAGGCAATCCCCGCCATGAATCGGGGGCGGAATCCTAAGAGGAACCGATATGTCCCGCCGTTGTGGTCATTGCCCGGCTCGGCGGCCCGTGCCGCACGGATGAGGCGCCGCTGTTGCCAGTCATTCGCGACGTAAAGAAAGGCGAAGGCGCCGAGCGCGCCATGAAGCCCGGGAGGGGACAGGGGATAGGGAGAAAGGAAAGTAAACAGTGCTGTGGCAAAAGCCGTGCCCAGAAAAGCACTGGCAGTTTTTGCAGGGAAAGACAATTTTCTGAACGGCCCCGCGAACAGGGCCATCTCAAGAATGATTAAAAAGAGCAGAAAAATGGGGTGTTCCCCTAGATCCTGCCTCTCGATTACGGTATGGAGTGGGTCACCTTCAACAATACTGGTGGCACAGATGTGGACCGTGATTCCCACGACGGCTGAGACGGGAATGACCACAAGAAGAAAGGTCCAGTGGAGCCCGTCAAAACATTGGCATGATCTTGCGCGTTCCCGCCACTTCGACGGCATCAACCACATCAACAGGCTCCCGTCCTCCGGCGCATAACGGTACTTGCTGGCCCTGAACGCCCACGCGAGTACCGCCGTCTCGGCCATCACAAGGACAAGCACGTTCAATGCGACAACAAAGGGATCATACCGGTCATAGAGGTCACGGAAGGGATAGTGCCACAGAAGGCTGGTGAGATAGAGCAGAAACGTCATCCCGAAAACGGTGGCGAGGGGTGTAACCACAAGAATGGCAATCCAGTGGGACCAATTGAGAGATCGGAGTATCTCCAGCCTGTCCTGCCAATCTTCCCGTTCTTCCTGCGCCACAGGTTCATCCTCCCCCCACTACGGGGATTTGACTGCTGGATCCTAGTATATTCAAGCGTCTGATGTCTGTCGCATACCCACCACGTTTTCACCCCGCACCGTCAGATCACGTAGTCCTCAACATACACGCGCGAGTCCTTCAGGCTCACAAACACGCGGTCCCCCTTGGCGATGTTCATTGCCCGGAAACGGTCGTGCGGCATCTCCACGCGAATCGGCTGGTTGTTCTCGTCGATCAGTTCGAACCGGGCGGTTGGGCCCGCGGCCTGAATGCGCGTCACCGTCGCCTTCATCGCCGGACGGCCGTCCTCCACTGTGTGGATGTCGAGATCGTAGGGGCGCACGAACATGCGCGCCTCCTGCCCGTCCTGTGCGGTCTCGGACTTGTGCAGCGCCCATGGCCCGAACACGGCCCG
>CAZOMH010000446.1:0-4498 GCA_964580415.1 uncultured Nitrospirales bacterium | reverse complement strand
TTGGCAAACGAACAGCCGAAGTGAGCCTTCCAGGCGTCCTCAAACTCCGCAATGGGACCGTAGCCGGGGCTGCGCAGCAGCTTGGTCACCAGGTCGATTTCCTCGTCGCCGTAGATGGGCCACTTCGTGGCGTCGGCCGCCGGCGCCGTAATCGCCTTGGGCCCGCCGTTCAACGCCAGCGTTTCCACCTTGCGCGGTGCGTCCGCCGCATGCGCCGGGCCGACCGCGCCGGAAGCGACCAATCCGGCCCCCAGGACGCCGGCCGTCTTCAAGAAGTCGCGCCGTGTTGCATTCGTCGGATTTACGTTCGCTTCCATCGCAGGTCTCCTCGCAGGGGCTGGCATGGCCCTCGGTTGATTTCTCGTCCAGACGCGCGGCCGCTTATGCCCGCAGAATCATCTTAGAGCATCACCCCCTCCACCGCCAAACGCGCACGCCGCCAAACGCGCGCGCCGTCCCCAAGATCCCCCCTCGAGGGGGGTGACCGCCGAAAGGCGGTCGGGGGGTGTTGTTCCCCCTAGTCTCGCACGCAAGGTAAACACCCCCCGGCGCTTCGCGCGACCCCCCTCAAGGGGGGACCTAAAACAGGCCGCCTCTCCGCTGTCGTGTTGCGGCTATTTCTTCACAATCGCCGCGGACCAGTCCTCGGCGATGCGCAGTTCAGTCCATGTCTTCCCGTCTTCGGTAATCAACGGTGCCTGGAAGTTCTCCACCTCGCGGCCCGTGTCGTCGAAGACATGCACCTCGTGCCGCGATGCGTCGCCCCATCCGTACAGCCCGCTCAGCTTCGTCACAATCCGCTCCTCGCCAATAATGTAGCCCGCGTGCAGTTCCACCGGCGTGATGGGGTACATGTACCGCGTCAGGTGCGGATGCGTCGGGATTACGGTGAGGTCGTTGTACCAGTGGTACACGCAGCCGAAGTCCAGCGCGCCGAGCATGACGCGGTAGGCGTCCGTCTCGGACCGCTCGCTCAGGTGGTCGCCGAGCGCGATGGGCGACCACAACTGCGCCTGCACGCAGTTGGTGATACTGCCCGTCTCCACGAAGCACGGGAAATGCAGCGCGGCCATGGCGCGCGTAAACGGCGGACCGTTGCCGATGAGCGGTCCCCGCGCCAGTATCTTTCTTGCCAGCGCCACGCGCCACGGTTCCGACAGCAGCGTCACCGACGACTTGAGCCGGGTCACGGTCATCTTCACCGGGTCGATGTCGCCCGACCAACCGTCCCACGGCGCGGCGTAGTGATAGAGAAAGCGGCTGTATTCGTGCTCGTCCCAGTACACGCCATCAGCCTTGATGTCGTCCAGGATCAGGTCCACATTCTTCGCGATCTCATGCCCGTAGCTGTTGGTCTCGGTGGGGATGTAGATGCGGTCGTGCGCCACGCCGTAATTGGCGTGGTTGCCGTCCGACCCGATCAGCCGCGCGTCGGCAAAGGTCTCGGGACCCTCGTCGGTCACGTCGATAAAGCAGTGGAAATAAACCAACGTCTTGACGTCGGGCACGAGCTTCTTCCACCGCGCGAAGGAGTTCTTGTAGGCGTCCAGCGCGATGCGCTGGAACGAGGTGCCGTGCGTATAGCGGCCCATGTACATGGGATAACTGATGGAGGCGGACACGTACTTCGCGTCCTTGAACCGGATGAAATCGGTCAGTTGTTCATCGGTCCACTTGTCCGTGTTCGGATCGGCCCGCAAAAAGGCGAAGGCCCCGTCGATCATGAAGTTGGACCCGTACACCCGCCGCGCGACATTGAGAAACGCATAGTAGTCCGGCGCGTCCGTGGGAATGATCAGCCACATGGCCATGTACTTGGCGCCGGGTGCCAGCACGAGGTCATTGTCCGCCACGCCGACCGCGCCCTCCTTGGCGTAATTGCTCGTATGAATGCGAAACACGTCGTCCACCGCCATCATCCCGATGCCCGCCGACGCGGTGGTCGCGTAGTTGGTTGGGTTGGCGGGGTTGCCGCTTGTTCCCTCCTTGTTGGGCCGGTCCAGCCCGCCGAGCCACAGCCCTGCCAATCCGTCGCCCATGCGGATTTCATTGCGCCGCATGAGCGGCAGTTTGTCCTGGGTCAGGTTGGTGAAGCTGTCATAGACGACGATGAAGTCGTCCTTCACATCGAGCACGCGTTCCAGCTTGAACCCTGCGTTGTCACCCGTCACCCACGCGGGCGTGGGCGTGGAGAAACGGCTCTCCACCCGGTAGGCACCGGCGGTGGTCTGTATTTCGATAATCCCCCCGGGCAGGGCCTTCGCGCTTTGCACAATCTTTCGCGCCGCTTGCGGCGCGATATGCGTGAGCGGTCCGGTCGGAGCGCCCGCCTTCGGCTTGGGCGGCGGCGGAGGAGGCATGAAACGCAGTTCGCCGTCGGCCGCGACCAGCGCGCACTCGTTGGTCGGCGCGGCATGCTCGACCACCAGCACGTTGCTTCCTGCCGCCAGCAAACCCGACACGTTCACCTCGAGCCGGCACACCTCGATCTTGTCTACCGGCCCATAGTACGGATGCGTGTCTGGGCTGGTGAAGTCGGGGCTGTAATAGGAGGAGAAAATGTCATTTCCCACCATCGAATACAGGTCGCCGCTGCGCGCCTTGATGCGCGCCGGCTTGTTCAGCATCCGCCCGCCCTCAACAATCTTGCCGTTCAGCGTGAGCCGCAGCGACCCCGCATAGCCCGCCACCTGCTTGAAATCCAGCCGTGCCAGCAGTGACAGCACCGCGATCTGCCCCTCCGGGCACGCGGGCGCGTCGAAGGTGAAGCTTTGCTCTTTGCCCGGTTCCAGCCGCAGTTCGGAAAATACCGTGGCCACCGGCGGCGCGGCGGGCGCCTTGCCGTCCGTACCGGTCAGTACCGCGGCGCTTGCGCCGTCCTTGGTCCACCCGTTGTCCGGTGCATTCGCGCCCCGCCGAACTTCGACGTTCACTGCGGTGCCGTTTCTGGGCTTCTCCGGACCGAGCAGCGCCCAGGGCACCGCCGCCTCCATCATCCAGCCGCCCTGCGCGGCGTCCTTGGATGCGGCCATAACACCCGTCACCCCGCCGCCTTCGGGCGCAAGGCACACGACGACCGGCGGCTGCGCGGCTGCATTGAACGAGAAGATGTGGGGCTGCCCGTCGGTGCCTTTTACCAGGAGCAGCACTGTCTTTTCTACCGGTGCGCCCGCTTCACTCTTCACCTCCAACGCGAAGAACAGACATTCCTCGCGCCAAGCCACATGCGCTGTGCCCGCGTCACCCAACTGCCACGCACTGGGCACCGTCGCCCAGTCGCCCAAATCGCCGTCAATCGCGATGGGCGGGTCGGGCTTGTAGGGAATGCAGCGCGGCTCAGCCGCCGCAAGTCCGGACAGTGCCAGCACCACGGCAAACCACGCCCATTTCTTACCGGCATTCATGGCCCATTCTCCCTTGTCCGACCACTTTGCTGACACCGAACAACCACCCAGCCTTACGGCGCAAACGACGCAGGCATGTATGAATGTCCGGTTTTCCGGACGCGGCGGCACACCTCCGCCTGTCCTTCGGTTCAGTCCGTCACTGTCACGCGCGCACCGCACCGGGCGCTTTCATAGCAGGCCGCCAGCACCTTCTGGCTCCAGCAGCCCTCCTCGCCGCCGACGGGCGGCGCGGTACCGTCCAACACGGCCTGCGAAAAGGCCTCCACCTCGGCGCGGTACATGTTGACCGGCTCCGGCGCAATGCTGAATCCGCCGTCCACGCCGCGCTCCTGCTGCGCCGCATAGGCCCCCGCCGCCTGCTCCAGGTGCGCCGTCATGCTGCCCGCCTCGCCCTGGCCGATGGTCCCCTCGGCAAGGATGCTGCCCAGCGAACCGTACAGTTCGAGCCGGTTGCGCGACGACGCGTCGGGCACGTTAAACAGGCAGTCCACCACGCCCTTCGCGCCCGATTCGAACTCCAGCAGCACCACCGCCGTGTCCTCGCTTGCATAGGCCTGCACCCGGTTGTCCGTGATGCACAGCACGCTCTTGGCGCGGCCAAAGAACATTTCCAGCAGGTCGATGCAGTGCCCGCCCAGGTCCATCAGGCTGCCGCCGCCGCCCTGCCCGGGCACCTGCCGCCATGCGCCCGCAATGGGCGGATACCAGCAGGACAACTGCGCCCGGCCCAGCACGGGCGTGCCCAGCCGTCCCCCGCGCACCAGCTGCAGCGCGGCCTGGTGCTGCGCGTGGAAGCGCATCATGAAGCCCGTCCCGAGCCCGACCCCGGCGTCCGCGCAGGCCTTGAGCATCTGCGCGCCCTCGTCCACGGTCATGCCGAGCGGTTTCTCGCAGAAGACATGTTTCCCGGCCGCCGCGGCCCGCAGTGTTTGTTCGCAATGCAGCCATGCCGGCGTGGCGATGTACACGATATCCGCGTCCGAGGCCAGCAGTTCCGCCTCGCTCGCGCAGGCCGTGGCGCCAAACTGCGCCGCAACTTCCCCGTTGGCTTCAATGTTCGCGTCAAACACCGCCGTCAGTTCCGCGTTGCA
>CAZOMH010000445.1:0-4500 GCA_964580415.1 uncultured Nitrospirales bacterium | reverse complement strand
GCCTCTGCCGGGGTGATTTCAGCAACGCCAACACCGGCCCTCCACGCGCTTCCGGCGCTGGCGCCGCAGGAGGCGCCGGCCAGCAGGGCTGAACCCAATAGTATCCGCATCACAGTTCCACCGGGCACGGGCCCGCCGCGGTTGTTTCCGGTCTTACTGTCCGACAAGGGTGGACAGCATGAGGATGGGCATGAACAGCGCGATTACGATGCCGTCCACGACGATACCCATCATGCCGATAAGGATGGGTTCGATAAGGCTTGTGAGTGCGTCCACGGTTGCCTTCACTTCAGAATCGTAGAAGTCGGCAATCTTCATGAGCATGTTTTCAAGAGCGCCGGTCTTTTCGCCGACGCCGATCATGCGTGTCACCATGGCCGGAAACACCCCCGCACGGGCCAGCGGTTCGGCGAGTGTTTCACCGTTGCGCACGCTTTCTCCAGCGGCCCGGATGGCTTTGGCATACACTTCATTGCCCGCGGTGCGTTCGACGATTTCCATGGCCTGAAGAATGGCGACGCCGCTCTTGGTGAGCGTGCTCAGGGTTCTTGTGAAGCGGCTGATGGCCACTTTGCGCTGCAAGACGCCGAAAACGGGCATCCGAAGTCTTAGCGCGTCCAGGTTGTACCGGCCCACCGGTGTCTTGCCGTACAGCTTCACCGCGAAATAGATGCCGATGCCGGTTCCCAGGATGGCGAACCAAGACCACCACTGATGGAGAAACTGACTGACGTTGATGAGAATCTGCGTGGGCAGCGGCAGTTTCTTGCCGAAACTGTTGAAAATCTCGGCGAACTGGGGAACGACGAAAATGATCAAGCCCGTTGCGATGACGATGATCATGCTGAAGGCGACAATGGGATAGGTCATGGCGGACTTGATGCGGCGGCGCAATTCCTCGGTGGATTCCAGATAGTCCGCCAACTGGAGGAGGACGCCGTCCAGGTCGCCGCCCGCCTCACCGGCTTTTACCATGCTCACATACAGTTCGGGGAATGCGCGCGGGAATTTGCGAAGGGCGTCGGAGAACGTTTCGCCCGATTCAACCTCCTGGCCGACCGCATTGATTACGGCGGCAAAATTCGCATCCTCGCATTGCTCGGAGAGAATGTCCAAACCCTGCATCAGGGGAAGACCGGCGCTGACGATGGTGGACAACTGCCGGGTGAAAACGAGGAGTTCTGTACCCTTCACCTTGCGGTTGAGATTGAGGCGTCCCGCTTTGCCGAGGACCCCCTTGGTCTCCACGAGTTTGTCGGCCACCAGGCCCATTTGATTCAGACGCATCATTGCCGCGTCGCGGTTGTCCGCGGTAAGTGTTCCCCGTTTTTGCATTCCGGTTCGCGTGCGTGCGGCGTAGCTAAAAGTCGCCATGAATTGCTGCTCTCCTCTGTTGACCGTCTGGAAAATCGTGCAACCGCGCACAAGTATATTTATTATTTGCCTTCGCGACAACAATTACCCCCCCGGAAGTTCAACTCCGGGGAATGTCGTCCAGAACCGCGCGCAAAGCTCCCCCGATTTCCGGGCGGGCAAAGCGAAACCCCCACTGTTCCAGGCAGGCGGGCTTGGCGCGCGTGCTCGCCAGGAGCAACCCGCGGCCCATTTCCCCCAGTAATATGCGTATGAGCATTTCAGGCACGGGCAGGATGGCGGGACGGCGCAGGGTGCGTGCGAGGACGCGGGTGAATTCTGCGTTGGTTACGGGGTTGGGGGAGACCACGTTGACGGGCCCCGCAGGGCCGGGGTTCTGGAGGCACAGGAGGAGTGCGGAGACGGCATCCGCCAGGGTAACCCAGCTCATCCAGGCAAGGCCGTCGCCGAGACGGCCGCCCAATCCGGCCTTGAAGAGGGGCAGCATGCGGGCCAAGGCCCCGCCTTTGACGGAAAGAACGATCCCGAAGCGCGGATGCACCACCCGAATGCCGGCGCTTCGCGCCGGGTCCGCCGCGGCTTCCCAGGCGGCGCAGACTTCGGAAAGGAAAGAGTCTCCCCGGCCTGACTGTTCATCCGCCATGCGGTTGCCCGTATCGCCGTAATAGCCAACCGCCGAAGCCGAAAGCAGCACCGTGGGTTTGTGCTTCAGGCGCGCCAGTGTTTCTGCAAGGAGGGCTGTTCCGCGGGTGCGGCTTTCCAGAATGCGCGCTTTCACGGTCGTGTTCCAGCGGTGGGCGGCCAAGTTTTCGCCGGCCAAATGCACCACTGCATCCAGGTTTTCCAGTTTCGCGGCGTCAATTTCGCCCTTCTCGGGATTCCAGCAGGCGCAGTCCTGTTCGGAGACGTTGGCGCGGACGAGACGAAGGACCTCGTCTCCGCGGGCCCGGAGGGATGTCACGAGCGCACCGCCAATGAGACCGTTGCTGCCGGTAACCATGATTTTCATGGAGTGTTCTCCGATGTTTGGAACGAATGTGCCAAGTGACGTTACCACACCCGCCGTGGCGGGGGAAGTGTTTCCTTTTTTATCGCGTGACTTCTAACAATCAATTGGTTTACAATACATCGAGAATATGTTAGAATCTGGTGTTTTCGAAAGGACAACCATCGGAGCTTGGGCATGTCAATTGCAAAAGAACTCGAACTCGACCGGCCAATGTCGGATATTCGTCACGAACTGGTGCTGAATGTTGTGCGCACCGCCAATCTGTTGGCGCTCAAGGCGGGCAACCTTTTTCGCCATCATGACCTTACGGAGGCGCAGTTCAACGTGCTTTTCTCGCTGAAGTACAAAGAGCGGGACTGGACACAGTCGGACTTGGGGAAGCGTCTTGTGGTGACCCGCGCGAGCATCACATCTGTCCTGGACAAGCTCGAGGCCAAGGGCCTCGTGAGGCGCAGCGCGGTGACGGGAAACCGCCGCATCTATCATGTCTGCCTGACAGAGAAGGGATTGTCTCTCGTCAACGAGGTCGAGCCGACCTACCGTGAAAACATTCACAAGGTTTGTGCGAATCTTGACGACGAGCTTTGTCATTTGCTTATTGGCCATCTGGAATCGATGCGCCAGGAAGTTGAAGGACTGGCCTGACCGGGCCTTCTTTCCCCCAAAGACATAAACCGCCCCGGCCTGCCGGCGGGGCAGGAGACTTCATATGATCGCTTCGGCCGCAACCAAGGTACCGGCGGGGAAATCTGATTATCCGCGCGTGGGTTTCTGGTCGCTGATAGTCACCCAGTTCCAGGGGGCTTTCAACGATAATCTGTTCAAGTTTATCATCATCTTTTATCTGCTTAACGTGATGCGCGGCACCGGAGCCGACAGCGCCGCTCCAATGAAACTTTGGGGGTACAGTCTGGGGAAAGTCACAGTTGGCGATTTTGTTCCTTCTTTCGCCACCATCCTCTTCTCTCTGCCCTTTATTCTGTTCCCCGCGTTTTTTGGAGCGCTCGCGGATCGCTACAGCAAGGGTACCATAGCCCGCGCCGTCAAGTATCTTGAAGTCTGTCTTATGACCCTCGGCGGATTGGGTTTCTATTTTCACAACATCCCGCTGCTCTGGTTTACGCTGTTCATGATGGCCGTACACAGCACCATGTTCAGTCCGGCGAAATACGGACTGCTTCCTGAAATCCTTCCCGAGTCCCGCATTTCGTGGGGAAACGGCATTTTGCAGATGGGCACCATTGTTGCGATCATTGCCGGGGTTGGTCTGGCGGGTCCGCTGTATGAGAAGATCGGCGACCGCATCTACCTTGCCTCCGTAGTCCTGGTAATACTGTCGCTCTCCGGTCTGCTTACGTCACAGTTGATCAGCACGCCCCGGCCCGCCAATCCGGGGCAGCGGCTTTCCGCCAACCCCTGGGCGGGCATGGGTCGTTACCTGCGCGTTATCACTTCTGACACCGTGCTGCTCTACGTGGTGATCGGCTACGTGTATTTTTGGTTTGCCGGCGCGCTGATTCAGCAAAACCTTATCAAGTACGTCCATGAGTCCCTTGGGCTCAAGGAGGAAGCCAACAGTGTGCTCCAAGCCGCCATGGCCATGGGGATCGGAGGGGGTGCCGTTGCCGCCGGATACCTTTCCCGGGGGAAAATAGAACAGGGGCTGATTCTTATCGGGGCGGTGGGCATGGCCGTGTTCGCACTGCCCATGGCCCTTCCTCCCGGCTGGTTTGGCACCGGGGCGGTCACGATGGCCTCGCCCTATTTTCGCGCCATGCTGGTCTTCGTTTTCGGGCTGGGTTTCTTTGCCGGTGTCTTTGACGTGCCCTTGGCATCAACACTCCAGCAGCGCGCCCCCGCCGATATGCGCGGCGGTATTATTTCAGCGACCAACATGCTCACTTTTGTCGGGATGGCTTTTGCGGGTGTTCTCTTTCTTTTGCTTGGTGCGGTGGGATTCACTCCGGGCCATGTTTTCCTGCTCACGGGCCTGATGTCCCTGGCGCTAGGGGTCTTCATCGCCTGGCGTTTACCCCTGCTCGCGCTGCGGTCTGTTCTGTGGGCGATGGACGGCACGTTGTTCAAGGTGTCGATAGGCGGACGGCGCAATTTGCCGG
>CAZOMH010000444.1:0-4503 GCA_964580415.1 uncultured Nitrospirales bacterium | reverse complement strand
TGGCAAGTGTGGTCCGCCGGGCATGGCGCGGAAGGCGCGGCGCCGCCCGTTTGTGCGCGTTCATCCCAATGTTGATTACTGCGCTAAGTGATTGCTACAATAACACAAGTGCCGCTTTTCGCGGTTCATTTTTTTTCACCAAGGAGCTGTTAACCAATGAGCGACCAACAAGTGTTTTTCAAACAGGGCGCTGTGCGCGTCCAACCTGACCTGGAGGCGGAACTTGAGCAGCAACTCGCCATGGCGAGCATGGAAACGCTGCTGGACGAAGCGCCCCAAAACTTCAAGGAAGGCGAGGTCGTCCGCGGCCGCGTCGTCGAGATTGGCGAGGACCGCGTCCTCGTGGATATCGGCTACAAGAGTGAAGGCATCGTACCCACCGGCGAATTCTCCCAGCCGGACCAGGTAAAACTGGGTGACGAGTACGATTTTTACATTGATGAACCCGAAAACGAACTGGGTATGCCCATCCTGTCCAAGACCAAGGCGGACCGGATCAAGAACTGGGAACACATCCAGCAGATTTACGACAACGACGGCGTCATTGAGGGCGTCATCACCCGCCGCGTCAAGGGTGGTCTCAAGGTCGATATCGGCATTGATGCGTTCATGCCGGCCAGCCAGCTCACCTTCCGTCCGACCGGCGACCTTGAAAAGTTCATCGGCCAGAAGATGGAGTTCAAAATCATCAAGCTCACGCGCCGCCGCCGCAACGTGGTGGTCAGCCGCCGGAAACTGCTCGAAGAGCAGCGCGCGGAAGAGAAGAAGCGGTTGCTTGAGACCATTAAAGAGGGCGCGATCATCCACGGCGAAGTCAAGAACATCACCGATTTCGGCGCATTTGTCGATGTGGGCGGCATCGACGGCCTCCTGCACGTCACCGACATGAGCTGGGGCCGTGTGAAACACCCGTCCCAGATTGTCCATGTGGGCCAGGCCATTGAGGTCAAAGTCCTCAGCTTCGACCCGAAGACCGAGCGTATCAGCCTCGGCCTCAAGCAGAAGAGCGACAATCCCTGGTTCACCGCCGAGGAACGCTATCCGGTCGGTTCCGTGGTCCGCGGCCGCGTGGTCAGCATGACCGATTACGGCGCGTTTGTCCAGATCGAAGAAGGCATCGAGGGCATGGTCCACGTCAGCGAAATGAGCTGGACCCGCCGCGTTCGCCATCCCAACGAACTGCTTGCGCTTGACCAGGAAGTCGATGTCATGGTGCTCAGCGTGGACGGCAAGGACGAGAAGATCGCCCTCGGCATCAAGCAGACCCAGCCGAACCCGTGGAAACAGCTTTCCGAGCGCTACCCGCTCGGCTCCGTGGTCACCGGCACCGTGCGCAATTTGACCGAGTACGGCGCATTCGTCCAGATCGAGGACGGTATCGACGCACTCCTTCACGTCAGCGACCTGTCCTGGACCAAGAAAGTCACCAACCCGGCCGAGGTCCTCGAAAAGGGCCAGGAAGTCGAGGTGCGCGTCCTGAACATCGATCCCGACAACGAGAAGATCAGTGTCGGCCTCAAGCAGCTTCAGGACGACCCGTGGCTTGAAGTCATCAAGGACCTTCCGGTCGGCGCCCACGTCGAAGTCGAAATCGCCAAGCTGGTCAGCTTCGGCGCCTTCGCCCGCCTCGGCAACGGCATCGAGGGCCTGATTCACGTCAGCGAACTTGCCTCCGACCGCGTCCAGAAGCCCGAAGACGTGCTCAAGATCGGTGACAAGGTCATGGCCAAGGTCATCAACATCAGCCCGGTCGACCGCAAAATCGGCCTGAGTATCCGCGAGTACGAGCGCGACATCGAACATGCCAACATGGCCGAGCATGGGCAAAGCACCGGTCGCGTCGTCGATGTCGATGCCGCGATGCGCGGCTCCATCCCGGCCAGCATGATTCAGGCCGGACGCTCCCTCGAAGATGTCGCCCACGAGCTTATGGTTGCCGTGAGCCGCGTCGAGGCCGCGCAGCGCGCCGACAAGGCAGCCGCCAAGGCAGCCGCGGAAGCCGAGGCCGAAACGGCCGCGGCAGCCGAGGCGCCCGCAGCGGCGGAAACCGCGCCCGCCGAGACCGAAGCGCCCGCAGCGGAAGCGGCGCCCGAGGCGGAATCGGAAGAAAAGTAACCCGAACCGTTGACATCCCGCGCGAGCGCCGTTCTCGAAATGGCGCTCGCGTTTTTCTCATTGATTCCAGTGGCCCGCTTTCCGCACGCGCCCGCCGACGGCACCGGGTGCGGAAAGTATCGAGGAGACAGCAGCTATGAGCCCGGCAAAGAAACAGCAGCACAAAATGGCAGGCAAGGTCATGACCGGCGCGGACATGGTCATCCAGGTGCTGGTTGACGAGGGCGTCGACACCGTCTTCGGGTACAGCGGCGGGGCGATTCTGCCCACCTACGACGCCGTCTTTCGCTGGAACCGCAACCATCCCGAAAAGGAGGTAAAACTCATTGTCCCCTCCAATGAGCAGGGTGCCGGATTCATGGCCGCCGGTTACTCCCGGGCCAGCGGCAGGGTCGGGGTCTCCCTCGTTACCTCCGGGCCCGCCGCCACCAACAGCGTCACCCCCATTCGCGACTGCATGGCCGACTCCGTCCCCATGGTCCTCATCTGCGGCCAGGTCGCCCGCACCGCCATCGGCACCGACGCTTTCCAGGAAGCCCCCGTATACAGCATCATGAGTTCCTGCGCCAAGCACGTCTTCCTCGTCAAAAACGAGGAGGAGCTTGAGGACACCGTTCGGACGGCGTTCCACATCGCGCGCAGCGGACGTCCCGGCCCCGTTGTCGTGGACATTCCCAAGGACGTGCAGAACTGGCAGGGCGCCTTCAAGGGGGCCGGCATGCTGCCCCTGCCCGGATACCAGCAGCGCGTCGATGCCCTCAACGGGGCCTCCATGTCCAAGGACAAGGCGCGCGAGTTCTACAGGCTGCTCAAGAAGTCCAGGCGCCCCCTGCTCTACGTCGGCGGCGGCGTCATCCTGTCCGAGGCCTCCGACCTCCTGCGGAAATTCATGAAGAAGTTCCAGATTCCCGCCGTCACCACCCTGACCGGCATCGGTGCCGTGGACACCACCGACAACCTGGCCATGCACATGCTTGGCATGCACGGCACCGCCTATGCCAACTACGCCGTGGACGACTGCGACCTGCTCATCTGCATCGGCACCCGTTTCGACGACCGCGTCGCGGGCGTGCCCAAGCGTTTCGCCGAAAACGCCGTCCTCGCACAGATTGACATCGACGCGGCCGAAGTGGGCAAGGTGAAGTCCGTGGACTGGCACTACGTTGCCGACGCCGGCTCCGCCCTCCGCGATCTCCTGGATTACGGCAAGGACGTGCATATCGAGCACGCGGGGTGGCTCAAGCACCTCGCCGAATTGAAAAAGAAGCACCGCCAGGATTTCAACCGCGCCAGCGAGATCATCCAGCCCCAGGCAGCCCTTGAAATCCTCAACGAAATCACCAGGGGCGAGGCCATCATCACCTCAGGCGTCGGACAGCACCAGATGTTCTGCGCCCAGTATCTTGACTTCAAACAGCCCCGCACCTGGATCACCTCCGGCAGCATGGGCACCATGGGCTTCGGCCTGCCCGCCGCCATCGGCGCACAGTACGCCCATCCCGGCAGGCTCGTTATCGATGTCGACGGTGACGGCAGCATCCGCATGAACATCGGCGAACTTGAAACCTGCACCACCTACAACCTGCCCGTCAAGGTCCTGCTCCTCAACAACCTCGGCGACGGCATGGTCGTGCAGTGGCAGGCGCTCTACTTCGAGGGGCGCTTCTCCGGCACGGACAAGTCGCTCCACCGGAAAGACTTTGTCAAGGCCGCCGAAGCCGACGGCTTCGAATTCTCCAGGCGCGTCACCAAATACGAAGACCTGCGCAAGACGCTCGAGGAATTCGTCAACTTCCCCGGCCCCGCCTTCCTCGAAGTCATGACCGACAAACAGGCCTTTGTCTACCCCATGGTCGGCCCCGGCATGCCCTACAAAGACATGCTTACCGGTCCCCACATCGAAAGCCGCCAGCACGGCCCCCGAGAAGGCGCACTCGACACGTCGGACAGTTTTTAGGGTCTGGGTCTGGTGATGAACTGGAGCCTGGCGCGTTAAGTTTGCCGGGGCCGCCCGCGAAAAGCAGGCGGCCTCCCTTGTTCCGGGAGGATAAGACAGAAGAAGCTTCCAGCCTCTTTTTTCCGCACCCCGTCAGACCGCTTGCCGAAGAAGCGGAACACGCGGCACGCCATGAGCCTGTCCCGTTCTTGAGCGCAGTCGCCGTGCCACCGGACCCAATCGCCGGGACCGTCGTCCTTTATCCTTTAAAGGCACGAGGGACATAAGTCGGCTGGGGATGCATTTCACCACAAACAAACCGCGCGCCTTCCCAAGTCCCCCATCAAGAAGGGGGGCCCGAAGGGCCAGGGGGTGTTTTTTCCGGGCGTGTCAGAAGCATACACCCCCCGCTGCTTCGCAGCACCCCCCTCAAGGGGGGATCTAAGACTTCT
>CAZOMH010000443.1:0-4510 GCA_964580415.1 uncultured Nitrospirales bacterium | reverse complement strand
CCTGGTCAATGTGGCCGGGCTGGCCGAGATGCCGCACCTGATGTCGCTCGTGGCGGAACGGGCCGCAGGGCTGCTGAACTATGCCGATCTGGCGCGGGATGCGGGCGTGTCCGTATCGACGCTGCGCCGCTATTTTGCGCTGCTGCACGCGACATTCCTAATCCGCACGGTGCAGCCGTGGTTCACCACCCGCGCCAAACGGCTGGTGAAGACCGAGAAGTTGTACATGGGTGACACGGGACTGCTGGCGTATCTGGCCGATATGCGGCCGGACCGCTTCCAAAAGCACCCGCGGTTGCGCGGCGCGCTGCTGGAAAACTTCGTGTTTCTGGAACTGATGAAACAGCGCAGTTGGGGCGATACCCGCCCGAGCCTGTATCACTTCCGCAACCATGACGGCCGGGAGGTGGACTTCGTGCTGGAGGCCCCCGGCGGACGCCGCATTGTGGGCGTGGAAGTAAAGGCCGCAGCCAGCGTCTCCCCGGCGGACACGCACGGAATGGTGACGCTGTCCGAACTGGCCGGGGACAGTTTTGTCCGCGGTGTAATTCTGTACGGCGGTGACACTGTGGTGCCCATCCGGGAGAACATCCACGCCGTGCCCCTGTCGTGCCTGTGGAAACTGACGACCGACGCGTAATGCATCGCGGCGGCGGAAGGAGATGACATGAACCTCGCGTGTGTGGTCGTGGCCCTTTCCGCCGCCCTTTGCGCGGACACGGCGCCGCCCGCTTCGGCGCTGGACCTGTTCGCCCTGGACGGCGGCCAAAATATCATGGACGAGGAGCACTTCGGCATCGTCAACGGCATGGCAACGGCGGGAGTGAACCATCAACGCCTGGGTTCCGTCAGCGGGTTCTGGTCACCGCCCTACGCGGCGTCCAACCTGCTCATCGAGCCGCGCATCAACGGCAAGCCCATCCCGGTGTCCGACTGCCGGTGGCTTCCCTTCTCCGTCTCGGAGCACGGACCTGCGGAAGGATTGGAGTTTGCCTGCACCATAACCCTGGTGGAGAAACTGCGCGGCGGGCTCGTCGCGATCACGATTGCCAACCCTTCTGACAAAGCGGTCTCTGTTCCGTTCACCATTTCGGTCTCCGGGGGGCTGGCGCAGACCAGCGTGTGGGAGTTTGGCCGTCCCGAGAGCGGAAGCGACACTTTGGACCACGACGGCATCGCCCTGCGGGTGCTTTTCAACGGCGACACACCGCAGTCGCTTGACCTCGCAGCGGGCGCGAAGAAGACCCTGTCCGCCGCTTTCGCCGCGGGAACCCCGGACGAGGCCGCGGCGGCATGCGCCAACCTCCTGCGCGACCCGGAGGGAGCGCTGGCGGCAACACGCAGTGCATGGGAAAAGCGCGCGGACGACCTCTTTGCGCGCCTGCCCCGCCTTGAATCCGACAATGCCGCACTTGTGCGCTGGTACAACCGTTCGCTGGTGCATCTTTTGACGAACCGCTGGGAACTGCCCGGACTGGTGCTCAACCCCTACTACAGCACAGGTTCCGTGAAGGGCGGTTGCGTATGCGACTACCTGTGGAACTTCGGCGAGGTGTGGGAACTCCTACCGCTCTATGACCCCACGGCGATGCGCGCGCACATCGCGCAGTTCCTGCGCGGCGATATCACAAAACACTTCGCGTTCAACGCGGTCACGGGCGAGGCCTTCGGACCCTGGTATCCGGTGAACCAGGAAAAGATCATCGGACTCATCTACTACTACGTGAAGGTCACCGGCGACACGGCATTCCTTGATGAAAAGGTTGGCGAAAAGACGGTGCTCGACTGGGCAGTGTCGAATGCACTGCATGGCGACGACCTGGCCAGGCCCGTGGCCCTGATCGACTACGGCCCGTCCAACAGTCATCTGGAGTTGCGCAGGGGGTTGCCGTACAACCACGTGATGCCCGACCTCAACGGACGGCGCGTGATGAATTATCTCCGCGCCGCCGAACTGCGCGAAGCAATCGGCAAGCCGATGCCGGGCCTGCGCGAGCGCGCGGCGGAACTCGGCGCCCTGCTGAAACGGGACCTTTGGGACGCGGACCTGCGGTGGTTCCGCTTCCGCAATGAAAAGGGAGAGCCGGACACGCGCTACACGGTGCAGTTGTTCAAGCTCTTCAACAGCCCCGTGCTTGACCGGGAAGAGGAAGCCGGACTGTTGTCGCACCTCAACGGACAAGAGTTCCTCTCCGAGTACGGACTGCACAGCCTGGCCAAACAGGACCCGGCCTATGACCCCGTGGACATCGACAACGGCGGTCCCGGCATCTGTACGGGTTTTGTGCCGCAGATCATGGAACGCCTCTACAATTGTGGCCGCGCGGAAACCGCCGACGACCTGCTGCGCCGTGTGCTGTGGTGGGGCTACCGCCTGCCCTACTGGGGCGACTCCATCGTGGCGGACAAAGAGGACTACCGGCGCGACACGCCGCTGCAATGCACCATCGACGGCATGTGCGGCGCGCAGGCGGTTATCTTCGGCCTGTTCGGCGTGGCGCCGCAATTCGACGGCAGCATAGCTGCGTCTCCCCATCTGCCTCCGTTCGCGCAGTATATGGCATTGCGCGGACTGAAGCTGCGGGGAAGAATGATGGGTATTGAAGTGGAGGGGACGCAGTTCCGGGTGAAGAATAATGGTGTGGAGCAGAAGAAAAACCTCGGAGAAACCATTGTCATACGATGATCAACGGAAGATCCTCCGCGGCAGGGCGCAACCGAAAAAGGCATGCTCCACGAAAGACACTTCTTTGTGATCTTTGCGTTCTTTGTGGTTCAAACAAGAATGTATTACCGCAAAGAACACAAAGAACGCATAGAAAGAAGACGGGGACTTAATCTGCAGCCACTTCTTCCTGATTCAGTCTTACCTTGGACCATCCACTTTCAGCGTGCCGTTCTTTTCAATCATCATGGGCACTATCGCCGGCTTTTGCACAATCGGTGCTGTCTTGTCTGTGCCGAAAAACGTGGACCACCACCCCCCTTTTGTGTCCTTGAAAAAGGTCACATGCCCGCCGTCAGGGACGGCCACATACCGCGCGCTGTAGGGGCCAAAGATGCTCTCGGAAGTGGCAACCATGCAGTCGTAGTGGCCGTTGATGTTCTCAGCACCGGCCCAGTAGTAGCGGCCGTTGGTCTTGAAGAGATACATGCCCTCGTAGCCAACGTGGTCGAATGAACCGGGACCAAATATCTTCTCGCACAGGCCGGAATGGTGTTTCGGTCCGGGATCGGATGTTGTGGTTTTGAGCCAGCGGTACGGCTCGGCGAAACCGGACATGTCGGGCTTCATGCGCGCGATCTTGCCGCTGTGCCAGACGAAGTACACCGTGCCGTCATCGTCCTCGAACAGCGACGCGTCAATCTCGTCACCCATCCGTTCGGCAGGCTGCACGTCCACATAGGGCCCTTCGGGCTTGCCAGTGGTGCTTTTCAACAGCCCGCTGCCCGAGGTCTTGGGGGTGCCGTCCCACCCGGGCATGCTGTAGGTGAGCCAGAAGGTCCCCTTCAGGTAATGGATCTCCGGTGCCCACAGCGACATTTTCTTTTCAAGGTACGGCTTGTGCCAGGGGCTTTCGCCGTAACTCCACACTTTTCCAAGCGCGTCCCAGTGCTTCAGATCGGCGGACTTCCACAGCCGAATCTCATTGTTGTAACCGAAGAACGGCTCGACCGTGCCGGTGAGGTAGTAGGTACCGTCGGGGCCGACGCACACCGAGGTGTCGCGCAGGGGCGTATCGACAAGACACTGCAGCGGCAATTCGGCGGCCCGGGCAGCCCAGCCGCCCAGCAGCAGCAGCAGAACTATGACAACCTTTTTCAACCCTGCGCGCCCTGGGGATGCACGATGACCTTCATGCCGTCGCGGGATTCCATGGCGGCAAAGGCGTCATGTATCCGCGCGAGTGGGAAGGTGTGCGTGATGATGGGATCAACGCGGACAATGCCGCGTTCGATGAGTTCGACGGCTATGCGGTGCTGACGCGGCGTGCTGCCGTGCGAACCAGTCACGAAGCACTCTTTATAGTGGATCGTGTTCGACAGCACGCTGAGCGGCCGGGTGTCTTTCGGCAGGCCGCCGAAAAGGTTCACATAGCCGCGATGGGCGACCATCTCGATGGCCTGCTCGTGCGTCTCAACGGAGCCGCAGGTGGTGATGACCACGTCGGGCCCCTCCCCCCCGGTCTCGGCCTTGCAGCGTGCGACCACGTCCTCCTCGCTGGAGTCGATGTACACGTCGGCACCGTACTTCTTCGCGATCTCCATGCGCTTTTTGCTGCGCTGGACGGCGATGACCTTCACCTGCTCGTTCTGCTCCGGGATGTTGGTGCGGACGGAGCAGCCACGACCCTCGGGATTAAAAAAGGAACGGTGCTCCGCAAGGTGCGTCGTATTGAACGGCGGGTGGGCGCAAAGATCGTGGAGAATGGAACGCTCAACCAGTATGGAAACGAGCTCGTCGAGAGGATGGAGCTTTACGTACGATTGTTGGATGCTCAACTGGAGA
>CAZOMH010000442.1:0-4523 GCA_964580415.1 uncultured Nitrospirales bacterium | reverse complement strand
ACGATGTTTGAGGCGGTGGGCGTGGCGGAAATTGTTGCCGAATCGGACCTGGACGCGGTCACCGCGCTGAGCGGCAGCGGCCCGGCCTATTTCTTCTATTTGGTGGAATGCCTCGTCAATGCGGGTGTGGCCGAGGGACTGGAACCCGGCGTGGCGCAGCGGCTGGCCGTCCAAACGGCGCTCGGCGCGGGCCGTCTGCTTGCCGAGTCGGGCGAACCCGCGGCCACGCTTCGTGAAAAAGTGACTTCCAAGGGGGGCACCACCCATGCCGCCCTGGAATCTTTCCGAAGCGGCGATTTTGAAGGCATCATTGCACAGGGCGTGCATGCGGCGGCCGTGCGCTCGCGGGAACTGGGCGCCTGAAATGCGGGACAGGCGTTCTCGCCTGTCCGTTTGAGCCTGCTGCCGGGGTGCCCGTTTTGGGCGGTTTGGCGCAGCCGGGGACGGCTGTGCCACAGAAACAGAGGAGCTTTCCGTGCGAAAAGACAGAATGATTTCGGAAGTGCTTGGCCAGGAGCATGCCCTGTCGCCCAGCGACCTGATCAACGCCGATCTTCGCACGGTGATTATCGGCGGTTACGACAAAACAGAGGTGGACGCGCTGCTCGAGCGGGCGGCCGACGTGCTGGAGCGTTTTGCCGAGGAGAACCGCCGGCTGCGCTCGCAGCTCGATGATCAGAAGGACCAGGTGCAGCAGCACCAGGAGATGGAACTGACCCTGCGCAACGCCATCATCAGCGCCCACAAGGCCGGCGAGACGCTGATTGAGTCGGCCCGGGCCCGGGCCGAGGCGCTTATTGAGGAGGCCCGGCTGGAGAAGGCGCGCGCACGGCACCAGGCCGAGGAAATGCCCGAAGCGCTGCGCGACGAAATGCGCCGCCTGCACGACCAGCGCGACCGGCTGCGCGCCGATATTGAATCGGTGCTGAAAGCGCACGAATCGATGCTGCAACGGCTGCCCCGCGCCGAAGAGCGCCCGAACACGGCGCTGGGCCATGAGTACCGGGGCCATTATATCGGTTTTGAGGACGACCATGGCGACAGCGCGCCGGATACGCCGCCGCTCCGCCTGCCCGTTGCCTTTCCGAACAAAACGGAGCATTGGGAAACCGTCAATGAGGACGGGGAGGAACAGGAATGATTTCCGCGTGGGTCTTCATGCTGGCAACGGCATGCGCGGCGGCGCCGGACACCGACGTGGACGCCTTTTTCAGGGAGTTCTCCGCCAAGCGCGACGGTGTCGTTGCGCTGGACGCGAGCTTTACCCAAAAGACAAAACTGCCCGACGAGGAACTCACCACCAAGGGCAGCCTGGTCTTTGTGAAACCGCGCCGCATCATCTTCCACACGGATGATCCCGAGCGGACCACCCTGGTGGACGACCGCAGCGGGTATGAATATGATCCCGAAATCAAACAGCTTCAAATATTCGACATTGAGGACAACCCGCAGGCGGACATCTTCTTCCTCGGATTCAACAGCAACACCGAGACCCTGCGCAAGGCCTACGATCTGACCCTCTTCGAGATTACGGATGACCCGCGCGGCAGGCACGGCATCAAGATTAGGCCCAAGGCGCAGTCGAAGGAACAGGCCTATTTCGTGGAAGTCAACCTGTACCTTCGCGACGAGGACTACCTGCCCTACCGCATCCACATCCGCAATGATGAGGAGTCGCAGGTGTTCATTGAAGTGGAGTCCATCGACAAGAGTTTCCGCCCGGGCCCGCAACTGACGCAGATATTCCTGCCGCAGGACACCAAGGTCGTGCAGAATGACCGCGTGATCGAGACGGTCGAGGCGGGCGGAAAGCGCGTGCCCGACGCCATCCTGATGCCGCCCGATCCGGGCATGCTCAACATGCCCGGCGAACCCGGCATTGCCGCACCCGTTGTGCCCGCGCCGCAATCGGTGGCGCTGCCCCCGCCGCCAGCCAAACCCGCTCCCGCCGCTTCAGCCGCAACGGCGGCGCCTGTGGCGGCACCGGCGCCGGCAGCTCCGCCCGCCCCCGAATTGCAGCTCGCGCCAAAACCCGCGCAGAAGTCCGGGGCAAAACCGAAGGCAAAGGCGGCGCCGGCAAAGGCCGCCACTTCAACCAAGGCAAAGGCGGCCCCGGCCAAAGCGAAAGCCGCGCCGGAAAAGGCAAAGTCCGCACCGGCAAAGACGGGTTCTGCATCCAAGGCAAAGTCCGCGCCGGCGAAGACAAAACCCGCGTCCACCGCGGCACAAAACCCGGCCGACAAATCCACCGGCGGCCAGAAAGAGAAGGCCGCACAGTGATCCCCAGGGTGGTGCTTGCCTCGGCGTCCCCGCGGCGCCGCGCCCTGCTGGAAGCGCTCGGTCTGGCCGTGGAAGTGATTGTCAGTGATGCGCCCGAGGTGGACACCGGCACCGTGCCGGCCGCCATTGTGGAGGCCAACGCCCGAGCCAAACGCGACGCCGTGGCCGCCCGGCTGAAACAACCGGCGCTCGTTGTTGCGGCAGACACCCTGGTGTTTCTGGAAGAGCATGTGCTGTCCAAGCCCGCCGACAAAACCGAGGCGCGGGCCATGCTGCGCCGCCTTTCGGGCAACACCCATCAGGTGGTCAGCGGCGTGGCCGTGCTCGACAGCGCCACCGGACGCGGCCTCGCCGGCAGCGAAACCACGGACGTTACTTTCCGCGCGTTGTCCGACGGGGAAATCGACCGGTTTGTCGAGGCGGTAAACCCTGTGGACCGTGCCGGAGCGTACACCGTGGACGGGCCCGGCAGCCTGATTGTGGCGCGTTATGACGGCTGCTACCAGAATGTGCTCGGTCTGCCCATTGTCCGTCTGGACAAGCTGCTGCGGGAAATCGGGCACAGCCTGTTCGACCTCATGAATCCGGAGCAGGCGCGGTTCTTGTAGCGCAAGTTGCTCCGCAACCGAAACAGCCGTTTGGGGCTGTCTTCCAGTACCGTCAAGGAGTTGTCGAAGTTGAATACGCCGCCCGAAACCCCGTCCCCGCGCATTGTTTCGCTGGACCAGTTCCGCGGTTACACGATCGCGGGGATGTTCTTTGTGAACATGGTGGGCGGGTATGCATGCATGCACCCGGTCTTTGCGCACCATGGCAACTATTTCAGCTATGCGGACACGATCATGCCGCAGTTCTTCTTTGCGGTGGGATTCGCATTCCGGTTGACTTTCGGGCGCACCGTGGAGAAGTTTGGGGCCGGGGCCGCCTACCGCAAGGCAGTCAGGCGCAATCTCGGGCTTTTTCTTTTTGGCGCGGTGTATTATGGTTTTGGAAACCGCTTCGGCACCTGGACTGATCTGCAAGCCGCAGGCCTTGGCGGTTTCTTTTCTCCGGCCCTGCCGGGCAGTGTTTTCCAGGCGCTGGTGCATATCGCCTGCACCGGCCTTTGGCTGATACCGGTCATTGGGGCTCCGACCCGGGTTTTGGCGTTCTTTATGGCCTTTACGGGCGCGCTGCATTTGCTTGCAACCCACGCTTTCTACGCCGCGTGGGCATCACGCGTGGGCATCACGGACGGTGGTCCCCTGGGCTTTATGAGCTGGGCGATCCCCACGCTTGCCGGGGCACTGGCGTGTGACTGGATGCGCGGCCGGGGGCCGCGTCGCGCGCTGCGGCCCATTATCGGCTGGGGCGTGGCGCTGGCCTTGCTGGGCTATGCAATATCCTGCCTGACGGCGGCACACCGGGTAATCGACGGCCAATCGGCCGCCCGGGGACTGGGCCGCTGGCTGGTCGAACCGCCCTTCGTGCCCCCGTCACTGCCTTCTGACATTTGGACGATGAGCCAGCCCGCCGCCAGTGTGTCCTACATGACCTTCAGCGCCGGGTTTTGCCTCGTTCTGTTCGCGCTGTTCGTGGTGGCCTGCGATTTGGCCCCGTTGCGTCTTGGCCTGCTGCGCACGCTGGGAACCAACGCTTTGGCCGCATACATCATCCACAATGCGGTCGATCAGGCCATGACGCCCTACATGCCCAATGATTCACCGCTCTGGTACACGTTGTCCGGATTCACGGTCTATTTCGGTATCTGCTATCTGTTCCTCCGGTTCCTGGAAAAGAACAAGCTCTATCTGAAGCTGTAGGCCCTTACGGGCGGCGCATGCGCAGCGTTAGCAGCGTGGTCATGGCCAGGCCGAAAATGAACATATCACTGATTCGTCGCTTCAATCCGTCCGCGCCGAAGGCGGATTTCTTGCACCCGCAGCCGGCGTCTGGATTCAGCACCGCATCCAATTCATCCTGCGTGATCTGGCCGTTGCCGTCCGCGTCGATCTGCGCGAACTGCCCGGGCATCAATCCCGGCACGGCAGCAACAGCCTCCGTCATGCCCAGCGCGCCGTTGCCGTCCGTGTCGGACACGGCAAAGGCGTCATTGAGCTGCTGCGCGGCCTCCTCCACGCTGGCGGGCGGCTGCACTTCTCCCTCGCCTTCGGCGGGCGTTTCGCCTTCGCCTTCGACGGCGTCCGCAGTGAACACCGCGCCCACCGTCTTGTCCGCATCCACGACAAGCGTCGCCGGGGTGG
>CAZOMH010000441.1:0-4527 GCA_964580415.1 uncultured Nitrospirales bacterium | reverse complement strand
AAGTGCCTTCTCCTGCCAGTCCAGCATACGAAAACCGTCTGCGGCAAATATCACCACTGCGGAACAAACGGCCCGTACGCGACCCGCACGCCGCGTGGCCAATCCTGTAATCTTAAAGAACACCGAATTGCAAGTGCAATAAGTGTCCAGCGCCTCCCGTGTTGCCCCCTGGACTTTCGTCTTCGTCGTCAGGTCGTCCATGCTCATAAAACCGCGGTCGTCGGCGGTGTTTTCCTTGCCGTCCGAACCTGATCGATAGGCGAGGATTGCGTCGATATCTCCCTCGCGCACGCCCGGCACACACATGAGCACGTCCTTGGAGGCCGTATTTACGTTGATCTTTCCGCCACCCGGCCCCCACACCGTGAGCAAGTCCTTCAGTCCCACCCTTTTGTCGGTTCCAAACCAGGCGTCTTCATCGACCCCGCGCATATAGCGCAATTCCTCAATGTTGTCAAAGGGAATAATTCCCTCGCCTGAATCCTCTTCCTTTGTGCGCCTGGTCCATATCTTCCGAACGAGCGCGCGGTCCATGGCCTTGATTCCCTCAAGTAGTTCCTGGGGGGCCGCATTGATATTTATAAAGCGCTCCTCATCGGTGATGATATAGGAGGCCTCATCGTTCTTCATCGACTCATCACGCGTCAGATACCCCTCCTCATAAATGTTTTTCGGCGTTGCCCACGCCTCCCCCATGTGCGAACCGCCGCGCATTTCGGGCGGAAGGAGTTGCATCTTAATCCCCCTGTTGGCGATTTCCACGACACCCCGCTCGACAGCACCGCGCGCGGCCGCCATGGCAATGGCATGGTCCAGGGAATATGCGGCGGCCCGCCGGTCCAGCACGGCCCGATGGCCGAAACCCAGCGTGACAACGGTGAGCATGGCCACCACCCACAGCACGCACATGAGCACAAAACCGCCGCTGCGCCCTTTCATTCTTCTTTCCCCAAGACCATCTCAAGGACCTGTCGTGTGAACCGGGTGTTTTGGGCGCGCATTGGAAACGTCGAGGTTACGGTGTACTTGTCGTTCTCATCCTTTGGATTGGTCACTTCGAGCGTAATTTCAACGGCTTGGGGCAGTCCCCACCGCTGCTGGTGCCGTTTCATATACATGGGCGGTTCCGGCTCGGGTGGCATCTTGATGTCCCAGTTTTCCCGAAGAGGCACCCAAATATACCGAATCTTGAAATATGTGACATTGTTTGCCAGCACCGTCCTGTACTTCTTGCTGAGTTTGATGCGGTCCCGCTTGACAGGCTGGCTGTCCGAGGACCTTCCGGGCAGGGCGGACTCAACAAAAGCCTCTTCGCGAACAACCTCGTTCTTCCCCCTGTTGTAAGTGTATTCCACCCGCATGAGACGGCGGCTTTGCCCTTCTTCGAAATTCTCCGGCTGGGCAACAACGTACATGGTAATAGTATCGTCCTTGCCCTCAAAGAGATGGTCCGCCCGCCCGACCAAGTTTCCGTACTCATGGGAGAAAATAGACATAAAGGCTCTCGCCTCAAGATGCGCGTCAAAACCCGACTCAACCGTCCGCCACACCCGCAGAGAAGAGTTGAACAGGACGTATACCGCAGTCATAACGATGCTCAGCAACATTGTGGCGACAAGGAGTTCGGCGAGCGTGAAACCCGCGCGCGCGGTGCCCTGGAGGCTTTTGGCGGCGGCAATCATATGGGCAGGGCTCCAGGCCCCGTCGGCATCCACACCATCTCCTTGGGCAGCAGCGTTTCCGCCACGGCTGTAAACGGATTGCCGGCCCGGGACCAGGTGACCTTTACGCTCAATTTGCCCATGTACTTGACGTACCTGTCCTGAAAGAGTTTCATTTCGTCCGGGGTCATTGTCGGAGGCAACTCCGGCATGGGAATCTCCACACGCTTTACCTCCCATGAATAGCCGAACCGCTCGAACGGCGCATCAAAGGTCCCCTCTCCCTTTCCTTCGGGCTGTTCGTACACGAGCATTCTGTCGGCAAGAACCTTTTCGACGAGAAAGCGGGCGGTCGTGTAGTCCATCGCCTCGCCGCGCGCGATAACGGCCTGGTGGATAGCCTCTTGGATTGCCACGGCACTGATGCTCAGCACCGCCATGGCGACAAGTGTCTCCACCATGATATAGCCTGTGGCAACACAGCCCTTCATTCCCGGACCTCAATTTTGCCCATGGGGCCAAGGACCACAATCTTGAACCTGCGGCTTCCCTTATTGTCGTCACGAACGTCAATCTCGGCCTGGTCGGAAGCGCCGTTGGGCTGGCATGCTATGAACAGGGCCTTTTCCCCTTTGTCCTTGCGCGCCTTAATCTTGGTAATGACAAACTGTGACGGCAACTTCGTTTCAGTGCCCCACGATTCCACAACCGGTTCAAATTTCTTTTCGCCATTGACCAGTTTTGCCATTACCTTCACCCAGTACGTTCCCTTCTTGGCGTCAACGTAGAGGCGGTACTCCCGCGACTCCCTGACGGACAATTCCTGGACGAAACGAAGTGTTCCAATAAGGCTGTTTTGGGCGCTGCGCATCTGGATATTGTTCATGGCGCGGACGTACACAGGAACCATCACCGAGGAGATAACCGCGATCAGCATAAGCACGACGATAAGTTCGAGAAAGGTAAAACCCGTCCGGATACGCTGTCCCTTTGGGGGAAACGAACAGGCCGAACGGGCCCCGGGTGTATGGGATGAAATCATGGGCTGCGCCACGCAGCGACTCCCGCGTCGCGGTTATCGGGAAGTTGACTTTCCCCGGTTGTTGTTCGCCGAGGGGTCTTCGGAACTGCTGGTCACGTCGTCTTCATTTCCGGGAATGCCGTCAGGACCGCCCGAGATGATCTTGTAGTCCGCCTTGAGCGTGTCCGTGGGCGGAGTGTAAACGTAGGCGTTTCCCCACGGATCAGGCTTCATTTCGCGCAAGTAGTTCCTCTTCCCCCCCATGAGGTCATCGAGCGACTTTGGATATTGGTCATTGTTGTCCACCGCGTACGTATCCACGGCGTTGCTGAGATTGACAATGTCCATTTTCGCCCTGCGCACCTGGGTATCCCGGACGCGTCCGCTGAAATTGAGGGCCACGGCCCCGGCCAGGATTCCAATAATCACTGTGACCAGAATGAGTTCGATAAGGGTAAAACCAGCATTCGGCTTCATATAGTTGCTCTCCACTGTTACACATCGCCACATCCAGTATAACGCACCGTGCCGCAACGGCGGAGACACCGGTCAGGCGCCGACGGTTGAACTCAGGTTCAGCATGGGCAAAAGCATGGCTATCACCAGAAAACCCACAATAATGCCCATAACGACAATAAGCAACGGTTCAAAGAGCGAAGTCATCGCCTTTACCGCACGGTCCACCTCAAGATCATACGCATCGGCCACGCGTTTTGCCACCGTCCCGACACGTCCGCTCTCCTCTCCGACGGCAAACATGCTCATTACCATCGGGGGAAAGAACTTGCCCCGGCGCATGGTTTCGCTGAGGCTGTCACCCTCGGTGACGCCGATGTGCATTTGGCTGACCTCGTCGCGAATGTGAACGTTGCTCATGGTCTCGGCGGTGATCTTGATGGAAGTCAGGATGGGCACGCCGTTGTCCATGAGCGTTCCCAACGTCCGGGCGAACTTCGCCATCTCATACTTCAGAATGACCGACTTCAGCACGGGGACCTTCAGCAGGAACCCGTGAAAGATTCGTTTCCCTTCTTCCGTGCGCACCCAGCGCACCGTGAGCACCACAAACGCCACAAAGGCGGCGAGAACGGCCCACCACCACGTCCCCATGAACTTGCAGACCGCCATAACGATAACCGTCGGCAGGGGCAATTGTGCGTGAAACTCTTCAAACACCTTGATAAATTTCGGGAAAACAAAAGAAACAAGAATGAAGATGGCGATGGAGCCGACGGTTGAAAGAAAAGCCGGGTAGACCATTGCGGATATGGCTTTGCCCCGCAATTCCTCTTCCTGTTCACCAAAGGAACATATGCGCCAGAGCACTTCCTCAAGCATACCGCCGGTTTCTCCGGCACGAACCAGGCTGCAATACATGGCCGGAAAGACAGTGGGGTGTTTGTCCAACGCCTCGGCGAGACTGCTGCCCTTCTGGACATCGTCCCGAAGCTGGTCGATTATCTTGGCGAGCTTTGGGTTTTCCGTCTGCTCGACCAGGGTGCGCAGGGCGCGGGTGATCATCATGCCCGATTCGCACAAATTCGCCAACTGCCGGAAGAACAGGTTCCTGTCCTTGAGCCGCACCCGGGCAAGCGCATCGCGCAGGGTGTCCTTGTTCTCTTCTGCCTGGGACTCTTCCACGCGGATGGGGAAATCGGTCAGGCGTCGTGAAAAAGTCGCGTAGTGCTGTTCGGCCAGAATCGTGGTCGGCGCCAGAAGCGCCGCCTGCCTGCCGTCCATGACCGCCCGAAACGCGGCCCGCAGCGCAACTTCCGTTTGGCCGAAGCCCGCATCGCCGCAAATCAAGCGGTCCATGGGTTTGACGTCATCCATATCGGCGTGGAT
>CAZOMH010000440.1:0-4544 GCA_964580415.1 uncultured Nitrospirales bacterium | reverse complement strand
GGCGTGATCGATCCATGCGTTGAGGAAGAGTGCGGCCTTGATCGCGCGGACCTCGTCGAAGAAGGGGGTGAGCCTGCAGCAGCGCATGCGGTTGAGCGGGGAGTCGGCGCTGCACTCCTGGGAGGAGGCGGCCAGCTTGAGCCGTCCCGGATAATCGGCATGCTCGTATTCGCGCGCGGAGAGCGAAACATGGCGCATGCGCCCGTCGGGCGTGAGCGCCAACGCGAGAAGCAGGTCGATGTCGAGCCATTCGCGCTGGCGCGACGCACGCAGCCAGTGGCGGATTTCGAGGCCCGTGGCGATGGAGATGCCCTTGGCGGCGACGGCCCGGCCGAAGGTGGTTGCCTCGACAGGATCGTTTGGACCGGGGCCGGTGGGCGCGCCCGGTTCCGGAGCGGCCTGCGGCAGCAGCATGCCCGCTTCCAGGCAGTGGTGCAGCGCCGCCTTCACGCGGTGCGCCGTTTCGCCGGGCAGGTGGCGTCCCTGCCATTTCACCCGCGCCGAAAGGGTGCGGTCGAAGAAAACGGTCATCCCGGCGGCGGTACGGCAGCAGCGCGACGCGGCGAGGCGCAGCACGTGGTCCTCCAGCGGCGTGTGCGCCAGCGGCGGGTCAAGCGGGGGGCGGCGTCCCTGCACGTAGCAGCGCCAGAGGCTGTCTGCGTCGAAGGGGGTGGCGGCCACGAGGATGGAGCGGCCGAAGCCCCGGCCCGCGCCGAAGCGGCCGGCGCGGCCGCTCATGTTTTCATATTCGCCGTGGTCGATGGGGGTTTTCCAGGGCAGATCAAAGCGCGGGTCGTATATCCATTTGTCGGCGCTCACGAACACGTTCGCCGCGGGCAGGTTCATGCCGACCGCCAGGGTGCCGGTGGACACCATCACCCGCGCCGAACCGCTGCGGAAGGCCTCTTCGGCCACGCGCCGTTCTTCGGGGGTAAGGTCGGTGTTGTGAAAGGCCACGCCGTTGGACAGCGTATGCATGAGCGTGTCCCGTGCGCGGGTGGGCGGCAGGCCGCGCAGACCGTCGGCTGCATCGCCCGCACCGGGCAGCCGCAGCCGCGCGGCGAGCAGTTCGGCGCCGCGCCGTGCCTCGTGTTTGGCCTTGACGAAGATGAGGCAGCTTTCACCGCCCTCGGCGAGGGCGCGCACATTCTGCGTGAGCGACTCCCACGACGAAGCGCCGGGGGCGTTAAGCATCGGCTCGGCCCCCTCGGTGCCGTCGTTGTGCGTGCGGTAACGGTACTGCCCGTCGTGCAGCACGCCGTAGCGCAATTCCACCGGACGGCGGTCGTGGGTGATGAGCCGGGCGTTGAGCCATTCGGCGACGCGGTCGGCTTCGGGCATAACGGCCGACAGGCCGATAATACGCCGTTCCGCCGTGAGCAGCCGCGCCAGCAGCAATTCCACGCCCGCACCGCGTTCGGGGTCGCAGAGCAGGTCCAGTTCGTCGGCCACCACCAGCCCGATCTCGTTGAGCCGCTCGGGCCGCCAGGCCAGCAGTTGGGCGAACTTCTCGTAGACCACCACGGCAAGGTCAAAATGGCCCCGTTCGAAATCGCCGTCAAACTCGCGCCGTTCGCGCGAGGATACGATGACCCTGAGTCCCATCGCGGCGTAGCGGTCCGCGAAAATCGCGTGCTTCTCCGAGGCCAAGGCCTTGAGCGGCGCCAGATACACCGCCTTGCGCCGGTTTGCCGCCACGGCCACGGCGGCCATCTCGCCCACGAAGGTCTTGCCCGAACTGGTCGGCGCCTGCACCAGCAGGTTGCCCCCGCCAAACAGGCCAAACTCACCCACCGCCCTTGCCTGCAGGGGCAGCAGTTGTCCCCCCTGTTTCTCGCGCCACGCCGCCACGGCGCGTTCCGGCGCGCCGTATCCGATTAACTGCATCATGTCCATAGCCCAGCCCTCTGCGGGGACCGCGCATGCTTTCGCGGCCCCAACGCACCCTAAATTATACTGAATAAAGATTCAGTAGTCAAGGGGGCTAAAATGGGTGCCGGATGGGGGCGTTTAAGGGGGAATGGGAGCTATGGGAAACATGGGAATTATGAGAGGAATGGGACCCGAGGAGCTACGGAAGCTGTCTCATAACTCCCATACTTCTCATGCTTCCCATACTTCCCATAGGCCTTCTGGTCACACCTTCACGAAAATCTTCTTTCGGTAAAGGATGTAGAGCAGTATCCAGAGCATGCCGAAGGCAATCACGGCGACGGCGAACTTCTGGCCGACGGAAAGTTGGCCGTTCAGCCGCGCCACCCATATTACGATCTCATCGAACTCTTTGATGTGGGGAAGCATGTAGGCGACTATGGCGTTGGCGCCGATGACGACGAGGGGGAATGCCAGTTTGCGAAAACCCCACACGTCGATGGCCAGATAAAACAGCGCCAGCAACAGGTAACTCCAGCCGGCGGCCCAGAGCACCATGGAACTGGTCCACAGGTGCTTGATGATGGGGAAGTGGAAGCTCCACAGGAACCCGCACAGCAGACAGCCCGCACCCAGTGCACAGAGCACGGCGATGCGCCGTCCCGGTGTCCATGACTTCACGCGGAGCACCTGTCCGGCAAAAGAGCCCAGCAGCACGGATGCGCCGAAGCCGAGGCCCGGCAGAATCCACGCATAGGGGGTGCCGTCGCGGAAGCGGCCCATGATCGCCTCGTCAACCCACAGGGCCAGGTTCTGGTGCGGCTCAAGCCAGCCGGCGGGGAAGCCGGGTCCGGGCACGAACATCATGATTGCCCAGTAGGCCGTGAGCAGCCCGATGCACAGGCCGATCTGCCTGCGCAGCGACAGATGCAGGAACGCGACGGAGGCGATGACATAGCCCACTGCGATGGACTGGAGTGTGTTGGAGAACACGTGCAGATTGGCCGGGTTGTTGAGCAGGTTGCCCTGGGCGATCATGCCCAGAATCCACAGCAGCACGAAGCGGCGCGCCATGCGCCGGTAGATTTTCTTGTAGTCGTGGGTCTCGCCCAGCCGCTGCGAATAGGCAAAGGGAATGGACACGCCCGACAGGAACAGGAAGAGCGGCATGATCAGGTCCCACGCCACAAATCCGGTCCATTCCACGTGCTCCATGTGGTAGCCCAGCCACCAGGGCACCGGATTGGGATGGCACAAAAGTGCGGCGGCAGACGCCACCAGTCCGCCCCCGCCGCAAATCCAGAACATGTCGAAGCCGCGCAGGGCGTCGATGGACATCATGCGCGTTTTGACCGGTGCGGGGGCCGGTGCGGACTGGGATTCAGGAGGGGTCAAGGATTGCGCTGTGTCCGGCATGATAGTGTCCTTATGCTTAAGTCCGGCGCTTAGCCTAGCCCAAGAGCACCCCGGGGCTCAAGAGCCAACTTTTGGCATTGCCGTTGCCGGTTCGTGCGGCACTTGCGCGGCCTTTTGCGATGGGCTATGCTGGCGGCCGACACGGGGACAACGCATGCCGATGGAAAACGACAAGACCGCACTGAATATTCTGGTTGTGGATGACGAGATAAACATCCGCAAGACGCTCGCGGTGTGCCTGGAAACCGACGGGCACCGGGTGGTTGCCGTGAGCAACTTTCAGGATGCCGTTGCGGAGGTGGCCCGCCGCTCCTTCGACCTGGCCCTTGTGGATTTGCGGCTGGGAACCGACAGCGGTCTTGACCTGATTCCGGCGCTGCTGGCAGTCGCGCCGTGGCTGAAAATCATCGTAATCACCGCCTACGCATCGATAGACACGGCCGTTGCGGCGATTCAGCGGGGCGCCTCGGACTATGTGCCCAAACCGTTCACGCCAAACCAGATCCGGCTGGCGGTGGACAAGTTGGCGCAGGTGCGGGTATTGGAGCAGAAATTGGCCACGCTGCAGGAAGACCTGGGCCGTCTCAACCCCGAGGTCGAACTGGTGTCCTCCAGTGCGGCCATGCAGCGCGCGCTGAATCTGGCCCGCCAGGCGGCGCCGTCGGACGCATCCATCCTGGTGCGGGGGGAAAGCGGCACGGGCAAGACCGTGCTGGCGCGGGCCATCCACGGCTGGAGCAGGCGCGCGGGCAAGCCGATGGGCGTGGTTTCCTGCCCGTCGCTTCCGCCGGAACTGCTGGAGAGCGAACTTTTCGGCCACGTCAAGGGGGCGTTCACCGGCGCGGTGCGCGACAATGCCGGACGCATTGCGGCCTGTGCGGGCGGCACGCTGCTGCTGGACGAAATCGGCGACCTGCCCCTCTCGCTGCAGCCGAAGCTGCTGCGTTTCCTGCAGGACCACGAGTATGAGCGTGTGGGCGCTTCCACACCCTGCCATGCCGACGTCCGCATCATCACGGCGACCAATGTGAATCTGGAAAAGGCCGTGCAGGAGGGCCGGTTCCGCGAGGACCTGTTCTACCGGCTTAATGTCATCCAGGTTTCCGTTCCGGCGCTGCGGGAGCGTCCCGAAGACATTCCCGAACTTGCGGCCCATATGCTTGCGTTCTTCAGCCGGACCAACCACCGCGCATTTCTCGGGTTTACCCCGGAAGCGCAGGAGGTTTATGCCATTGCACTCGGTATCAAACCGCAGG
>CAZOMH010000439.1:2643-4549 GCA_964580415.1 uncultured Nitrospirales bacterium | reverse complement strand
CACCATCGAAATCACCAGCACCCCCAACCGGGGTTGCCAGGTCCTCGTTTCCTTGCCGCTCGACAAGCTGCGCGCGGGATAAACGGATCGTTCCGGCGCGCACCTTGATTCGTGTCCTCGTGCAGGCCATAAGTTGGCAGACGCCAGTGTGTGGCAGACATTCCCGTCTGCCGTTCTTGTTTCTGTCGTTGCATTCTGACTCCGGACTTCTTTGGTTGCGGCCATTGGGGGTACCAAGACCTTTTTCGTCTTTCTGCACCCCTCTTTCTGGTTAAGAAATGCAACATTTGGTGCAGATCTTATAGGGGGCATGCGTCGAAGAACAGAGGCCGTTCGGCCCTGATTTTCCCATTGCCGCCACCCCTGTCAACGGATTCCGCTGGACACAAAACACAATATATGGTATTCTGGCCCTATGAAGCCCTGTATCTTGCGCGTATTCATGTTGCTGACGCTGGTGGCAGTCTTGACTGCCACCGGCTGCGCCACCCGTCCCAAACCCAATGGCCGGGACTTCCGGAAAGGCTTCCAGCGGTCCATGGAGGTTTCCGCCTACGATTCCTGCGGAAAATGCACCAATTGGAAGCGCAACTGGCTGGGCAGGCCCGTGGTGGCCAGCGGCCCCGATGCGGGGCAACCCAAGAAAGTGGGCATCACCGCGAGCGGCGCAAAGGCCCAAAAGGGGACTATCGCGGCCGACACGTCACAATATCCGTTCGGGACGGTAATGTACGTGCCCGGTTACGGATACGGCCGGGTCGAGGATCGCGGAAAATCCATGAAAGGACCGTCCAAAATCGACATCTACTTCGATTCGCACAAGGAGGCGCGCCAGTGGGGCCGCCGCAATGCCGCGGTAAAGGTATGGTTGCCCAAATGATCCCCTTCCTCTGTTTCTTGGCGATTATGCGCAGTTGGCGGACCTACCGCGCCCGTCGAGCCTAGCAACTGCCGCCCGGCCTCCCGAATTCCGGGAGGCTAGTATTGTTTGTGGACATATTTGTCCAGGAAATCCCCGACCAGCCCCGCCAGATTCTTTCCGTCAACCTTGATGTCCCACACGCCGTGTCCCGCCTCCTTTACCGGATAGTAGACGTTGGGAATCTTGTTCTTCTCGCAGGCAGCACGGATGGTTTCGGCGGGCATCAGCGACAGCCCCACGGTGAAATCCCTGCCCCCATGCACGGTGAGAATGGGCGGGTCCCCCGGCGTGAACAGGTCCAGAAACAGGTCCGCCATGCCCCACAGGTTCAAAATGGCCTTCGGCTGCGGCGTCGCGCCGGGGTGGTTCATTTCGGGTACGGACAGGGTGGGCAGGTCGCACGCAAACTGGTCCGGGTCTGACAGGCCCGCGCCGAGCGCCGTAATCGCCCCCGCGCTGTCACCCCCGACGGCGATCCGGTTTCGGTCCACATCCAGTTGCCTTGCGTTGGCCCGCACATAGCGCAGCATGGCCTTTGCATCGACAATCGCCGCATGACCGGCCATCTTGAGCGGATCGGGGGCAAAGGGTTCGGGGGCGGGCGGAAATTCCCCCGACAGCCGGTAGTTCATGACAAAGCACACGATCCCCTTCCGGGCCAATTCCTGCGCAAGCTGCTGGATGTGGCCCTCGCTCTTGTCGCCGCCTTCAAACGATCCGCCGTGGATCAGCACCAGCGCCATGCGGGGCCGCAGTCCCTTGCCGCGCGGCGCAACCAGATCGAAGGTCAGGTCGCGCAGTTGGTACTGCCCGACCGTGCCGGGCTTTTGCACGTACCCCTGCGCATACACGATATCGCGCTGCACCCTGAACGACAGGTGCGGCCAGTCAAAAGCGGTCGAAGTGCCGCACCACAGCCCCAGTGCCGTGACCAGTGCAGCCGCGGTCAACCGCCGCGGGTTTGCCGATTTCATGACAGGAATC
>CAZOMH010000439.1:0-2633 GCA_964580415.1 uncultured Nitrospirales bacterium | reverse complement strand
AATCTCCTCACAGTCCGCATAACAATACTACTTCCGCGGCCGGCATTCCCAATCCGCGTATTTTGGGCGCATGCCGCGCCAGGAGACACGCCCATGAACATTCACCGTCTTCGCCGCCGTCTTCAGCGCCGGGGCATCCTCCCGGAAGGGTGCGGCCATTGGCTCGCCATGGCCAGCCGCGAGGAATTTGTGCGCCGCCACTTCACCCTGCCCGACGGCGCGCCTTGGCAGTTGCGCGACTACCAGCGCGAGTCGCTGGAGTCGCGCACCCGCCGCAAGGTGCATTGCGACGGGCGCGACGTCGGCAAGACCACCGAGATCGAAATCACCGCGTGCTGGGCCGCCGCGTCGTGTCCCGGAACGGAAATGCTGATCGCCGCACAGTGCGAGAACCATCTTTATCCGCTCATGCACCGCATCTGCCGCCGCATCGAGACCATGCCCGCACTGTCCGGTTCCCTCGTGGAAATGCGCCGCACCCCCTCCTGGCATTTCCGTTTCGCCAACGGATTCATCCTCTGGGGGCGCATTGCGGGCCCGCGCGGCGTCAATTTCCAGGGCATGCATGTGGACTGGCAGATCATCGACGAGGCGCAGGAACTGACCGAGACCGCCTGGGGCGAACTGCTCCAGGCGCTCAACGCCAAAGGCCGCCGCTGGATATACGGCGTGCCCAACGGCCTGCGCAACAGCTTCTACCGCATGACCCGGGACCGCAGTTCGGTCCAGTTCAACTGGCCATCAACGATCCATCCCGGCTACACGCCCGAAAAGGACGCCGAACTGGCCCGGCTCTACGGCGGCCGCGATTCCCCGGGCTACATCCACCGCGTCCTCGGCCTTCACGGAGAACCCGCCCGCGGCGTATTCTCGCTGGACGATTACCTCGCCTGCATCGATCCCGCCCTGCCCGTGGTCTCCATCGTGCTGCGCGGCGACGACCCCTTCGACCCGCCCTCTCCCGAACAGCCCGGCCGCCACTACCTCGGCTGCGATCTTGGCTATGCCCGCGATCCCTCCGAATTTGTGGTCTACCGCGACGCGCCGCCCCATCTGATCAACCTGCTCCGCGTGCGCCTCGAAGGCGTCAACTATGCGCGGCAGGAGGACATTATTGCCGACCTCGACCGCGCATGGGACTTTGCCGCCATCGGCATCGACGCCGGCAACAACGGCCGTGCCGTCACCCACCGTCTCATGACCCGCGGTCCCGAATGGTGCGCCAGGGTGCATGCCTTCGAATTCGGCAGCGTGATTGACGCGGGCATGCTGCCCGACGGCACCCCCGCCCGCCGCCGCACCAAGGAGTTCATGACCGACCTTCTCCGCACCCGCATGGCCGAGCGCACCCTCGTGTTTCCCGCCATGTCCGACCGTGAAACCGAATACGCCTCCCATACCTGCACGACAGACGCCCAGGGGCATGTTCGTTATGACAAAGGCGACGACCACCTCATCGACGCCGACCGCTGCGCCCTGCTCGTCCACTACCTCGACACTGCCGAACCCGCCCCCGGCCCCGCGGTGCTGCCGCCGCTGGTGCTGCCGTTCTGTTTTCCGGGGGAATGACGAGGACGGGGAGTACTCTTTTTTGAGTGCGGTGGCCATGCCACCGCTTTCCTGCGGAAGCTACGCTTCCGCAGGAGCGCCGGGGCATGGCCCCGGCGGTATTCAGTCCCCCCTTGAGGGGGGAAGCCGCGCAGCGGCGGGGGGTGTATGGCATTTCACAGATGCGCGGGGGCAACACCCCCCGGCCCTTCGGGCCACCCCCCGTCAAGGGGGGACCCAAGACCGCCGTCGTCTGGGTATTCCTTTCCCTCCTCCCTACTTCATCAGCGCCTGCAGACCCATCTGAATCAAATTCACATTGCACACCAACTGCACACCGAATACCAGCGTCAGCACCAGCACCACCCGGTTGAACGCCGATTCGGACACATGGTCATGCATCCATTTGCCCGTAAACGAACCCACCGGCACCAGCGGCGACAATACCAGCGCGAACAGCATCACTTTCCAGTCGATCAGCCCCACTATCCAGTAGAAAGGAAACTTCGTGCCGTTGATCAGCGCAAAGGTCCAGGCCACGGTTCCGGTGAACAGGGTCTTGCCCATGTTTTGTGAAAACATGAACAGGCTCACAATCGGACCGGCTGCATGAATGAGGGTCGATGTGAACCCGGCCGCGACGCCGCAGACCACGCCCACCGCGGTACCGGCCCTGTGTTTTTCCACCCACTGCATCGACATTTCTTTGGCCAGAATGTAGAGCGCAAAAATGATCGCGAGAATGCCCGTCGGCACCTTGATCCAAACGCCATAATGTTCGACGCCCTTGCTGCCGACCATGTGCCAAACAACAAGCGCCGGAATGGTGCCAATCAGTGACGGGATGAATATGATCAGGATCAACCGCCACACCTTGTTGCGCCAATGGTGACAGATCGCGTTCAGGTCGCAGAGAATCAGGAGCGGCAGCAGCGTGCCCGCCACCCTGTCCACGGGCATCACCATCATCAGCAACGGCAGGGACAATATGCCCGCTCCGCCGGCAAAACCGGATTTGCTGATTCCCTGAATGATGACGGAGAAGGAACAGAACAGCCAAAACAGGGCCGGCGGCACGCCGGGAA
>CAZOMH010000438.1:0-4550 GCA_964580415.1 uncultured Nitrospirales bacterium | reverse complement strand
CCGCCTGTGCCACCGCCGATTTCCACTTGGCACCGGCCTCGTCAAAGACCTGGCGGCTTACCGCCTGCCTGTCCGCAAGCCCCTTAATCCGTTCATAGGTGGAAGCGGCCAGGGCATTGTCGGCATCCGAGGCCGTCTTGGCATGCATTGCCGCCCGCACCGACTTTTCCACCTCCTGCAGGGAACCTTGGGCCTGCCGTATCGCGCTTTCCGCACTGCGCACCTGCGCCGCCGCCTCCCTGTCGTCAATCTCCACAAGCGTCTTTCCCTTCTCGACCCGGTCTCCGGTGTTCACATGCACCGCCAGGATATTGCCCGTGGCTTTGCTCTGTACCGTGATCACGCTCCGCGAGCGCACCGAGCCCACCGCCTCATAGGGATTGTCCACGGACTCCTTCCCGACTGCGGCCACTGTGGCCGAGACAACAGGACGTTCCATTGGGGTCGGTGCCGAGACAGAGGACCTTCCGCAGCCGTAAAACAGCGCAAGCAAAACCGGCAACGTACTCCAAACCGCGATTTGTCTCATAGACCAACCCTCTCCCGGGTTTAGCCCGGCATACACAAACTTGTCTGGATGCCACCATACTCTGCTAGTGTAACGCGCGAGTGGTACGGAATATTCGTTCATTGGAACTCTTCGAAACGCCGCCCCGTATTGTTCCCGCATCATGAATGCCGGAACAATACCGGGCGGCATAGTCATACATCGCAATGTGTCATTGGACGCATGCGCCGGGCTACTCGTACAACATATGGCTCATCTCATGAAACGCAAGACCGCCCTGGTTGACGGGGAACTTGTTTGCTTCGGGCCCCTGGTATTTTAGAAACTCGACATGGCCGTCCATGAACAGGACATTGCAGCCGCCGGGCACGTGGTTAAAGTGCGACGCATCGTCGCCCGATATTTCGTCCCACATCACGGCCAGTTCAGACTGGGACTGTGCCGAAGCCGCTGAATTGTTGATGTCGGTAATCATGAACCGTTCGACACCCTCTTTCAGGCGGTAGATGGTGTCCGCGCCGGCATTGCCGCTTTCTGGAAGAACGGCCCAGTCGTTTTGCACCGCCTGCACGGCCTGTGCGGGCGTGGAATTGAGAACAGAGAAGAGGTTTCCGATGTTGCTTTCCAACCGGGTGATACTGGCGGTTTGGCTCATCCGGTCCTCAACGGTCCAGCCAATGTACACGTAGGGATGTTCATAAACCTCGCAGGGTTCAACCCTGCCGTTTTTCGCGAACGGTTGGGTAACGGCCCCTTTCCCCCCCCACAGCGTGGACGAGGTCTTTCCTTCATCCCAGAGTTGCAGGGCAGAGGTGCCGGAAGCGCCACTCGGACAAACAAGCACATTCCAGTCGGTCAGGTATTCCGGGTATACCGTGCCGGCATCGAAAATGGTCGCGCCGGGAGCAACATTGCCGTTGCAGTCCAGCGACTTCATGGGCGGAAACTGCCGTCCCATGCTTTCATCGGCGTACATCTTGAAAATCAGGCCCATCTGTTTCAGGTTGTTGGCGCAACTGGACCGGCGCGCGGCCTCCCGCGCACGGGCAAGCGCGGGCAGGAGAATGGCCGCAAGTATGCCAATGATGGCAATGACGACCAACAGTTCAATCAGGGTGAATCCACGATTCTTCATGACACGGTTCCTCCGTTCATTATTGCTCCGCAAAACAGGCAAAGATGGAATTCCCGCGATATGCGGAAATTCGTCCGAGGGGGGCTTTGGACTGCTGTCAGAAGCAGGGAGGACCGCGAAGCGAAAACGGGGAGCGGGGTGTCCGGGAAGAGGGCGGGGTTGGTGCCAAAAGGGCAGGGGACACAATGCGCCGACGAAGAACCAGGACGGCGCAGACGGCCGGGAGCGCGGCATTCGCGAGCAACAGGCACAGCGCACAGGCTTCCCCGTGCCCATGACAGTCGTCGTGGGGCAGCATCTGGTGGACCACCGCCGCCGCATAAACACACAGCAGCAGCAGGCCCACCCATTTCAGCCATTTCACACGCATGCGTTGTTGTCTCACCCCGGACATATCCGGGAAAACAATAATCTGAACTCGCCAAACGCGGTTTAAGTATACATCATACGATTCAATGATGGCAGCGGCAGAACCCCGTACCTGTCGGGAGCGTCCCGGCAAGGTAGGCCTCCACGGCTTCCACGGCCGGCAAGTCCGTCTGCACCATCAGGGGTTCGATACCAAAGGACCTGAGCGCGTCCGCGGCACCCCGCCCCATCCCGAGGCACAGAATTGTCTGGCAATCCTGGAGTGCTTCCCCCATGGTTGCATGGTTGTGGCCGTGCGCGTGGGTCTCTGAATCCGAACCATGGCATTCACCATGCTGCGCTCCGCCTTGACTGTTCGTCCGCACCTCATGGCCGGCGATCTTTCCGTCCTCGACCTCAAACACCAGAAAAGACGCACACCGCCCAAAATGAGCCGCGATAAACATCCCGTCGTCTGACGGCACTGCTATTTTCTTCATGGTTTCCGTTTCCTTTACGGGTGGAGATTACAAGTTCTGCGCGGACAAGCCGCGCCGATGGCAGCAACGTTTTCGGCCATGGCCATTTTCCGGGCTGTGGCCCGCGCCGCAACCCCGGCCGGTAAGGTTTTCAATACAGAATGTGGTGCTTTTGCAGTTCGGGCACCCCTGCGGACATTCACCGACACAACACAGTTCCCACGAATGCTGACAATCGGGACATTCGAACCGTCGCGTTTCGGGCTTCTCGACCACTCCGCCGGCAATCCTCAACACCCTGCCCAAAATCAAAGCCTGTGCCGTTTTCCGCCTGGCACCGTCAATAATCCGCCCGAAGGTCTGGCGCGACACGTTCATCGATGCGGCCGCCTGCTCCTGGTAAAGGCCCTCGAGATCCGCCAGGCGCAGCGCCTCAAATTCGTCCAGCGAGAGGACCACCTCTTCCAGGGACCCGTCAGGCATGCCTTCCGGTTTGAACACACCACAAGGCGGTTCCTTGCCAATTCTGCGGCAACATTGCGGGCGGGCCATCGTTCGGTTCCTTTCGCGACGCCCTCCATTATGGTCATATGCCCATAACATGTCAAGTTTCGGCAATGGCACTGCACGGCCAACCCCAATGAGGAAACCCAGCCTGCTCCCCGCAGTCTCCGGATGCCTTCGGGAAGATTGCGCACGACCCCACTAGTCGCAACCGGGCCAAGCAAACCGGCTTCCCGCCCCCGCACGGACATACCCCGCCGGGAACCGCTCCGCCAAGAGAGGAACAACGGCATCGCCGGTACAATGGCACGGTGCCACAAGCCGGACATGGTACCGCATCAGCGCTTCCGCAGTGGCTTCGATCCGTTCCCGTGATGCGTTCAGCAAATGCATGCCCCCTATGACCGCATGAAACTGCCGCACACGGGCAAGTTCGGAAATATAGTCAAGCGTATTGACAACCCCTGAATGGGCGCAGCCCAGCAGCACCACAATCCCTGCGCCAGTCTCCATCCATATGGCCTGGTCGTCGGTGATGGGGTCTTTGGTGCAGCATTGTTCATCGACAAACAACGGCCCGCCGGTATCCTCGAAGGAGGTCCGTCGCGGGACGGGTCCCGTGACCCAGACATGGCCGGTGACTTGTGTCGGCCGGGTGGTGTGTATAATGTCTGCGGTCCTGGCGGAAAGGGCCGCCGCGATGTCGGGAGGCATGCCAATTGCCTTGTGGGGCGGCGTTTGCAGGCAGCCAAAGCGCATGCCCGCGGCATCGGGATGCATGAAGATACGGGGCTTTCCGCCCACTCCGAACACGCAACCCAAACCGCCGGTGTGGTCATAGTGACCGTGACTCAGCACAATGGCGGCGGCAGTGCCCAAGTCGATACCAAGCATGGCCGCGTTTACGGGCAGGGCCGTTCCCTGTCCGGTGTCGAAGAGAACGCGCTTCCCATCGACGGCAATCCACATGGACAGACCGTGTTCCGGGACCAATCCGGACACGCTGGCAACATTGTCCGTGAGTACCAGCAATTGCACCTTTTCCCGCACAGGGACCATCCTTTCTGTCGGCGACACCCGCATTTATACCATCCGCGCCCCTCGGTGCCAGCGGCGTTGCCCCGTGTCGGTTGCAGGCCAAAGAAAAACGCCACCGTCGTGCGGCACCAAATGGTAACACGATTGCATCCGCGGAACGGGTATCCCGCCCATGTTTGGGATCGTCAATCGCCGGTCCACGAATTGTATTTCGGAAAGCAGCCACATAGAACGCATAGACCCTGGAGCAGCATAGCCGCAACCAAAAGAATCCCGAGTCGCATGGTCTTAGGTCCCCCCTTGAGGACGAGGGGACAGAAGTCTTAGGTCCCCCCTGGAGAACACGAGGGACATAAGTCGGCTGGGGATACATTTCACCACAAACAAACCGCGCGCCTTTCCAAGTCCCCCATCGAGGACGAGGGGGACAGAAGTCTTAGGTCCCCCCTGCGAGGGGGGCAAGGCCCGCAGGGCCGGGGGGGGGTAGGTTCCGGGCGCATGCGGAAGCATACACCCCCCGCTGCTTCGCAGCATCCGC
>CAZOMH010000437.1:0-4569 GCA_964580415.1 uncultured Nitrospirales bacterium | reverse complement strand
GGACGATGTACCAGCCGGGCACCACGATGCCCGCCTGGTGCAGGATGTACACAGGCAGCGCCGACTCGGCCAGGTAGTCCAGCGCGCGGTTGCGGCGGTTGAGGTGTTCCCGGGCGAAGCCGAGCATGCCAACGAGGATGCAGTAGCCCGCCGCCGTGCCCGGCACGTAGTAGGCGATGTGGCGGATTGCATCCGGCCATTCCGGATGCGACCAACCCCAGACGGTCAGCGCCGCAAGCAGTACACCGAAGACCGCGGCGCGCCGCCACTCGCGCTGGACGGCCCCGGCAACGGCGGGCTGGCTGCCCAGAATGAAGCCGAAGGTCATCATGGTGCTGTAATAGAAGAAATTTGCCCAGTCGTTGTAGAGGTTCTGGTAACCGGGCCACCAGATGCGCAGAATGCCCTGCATCAGGATCAGTGCGGGGATGGGGCAGTAGATGTACCACGTGTGGCGCAGCGTCATGGTGCCCTCTTTCGCCAACAGCCTTCGGAACAGCGGCATCCACAGCAAGGTGAATGTGAACAGGTAGATCAGGAACCACAACTGGCTCCACGTGAAATAGTCCAGGCTGGTGAAGAACTTGGGCGTGTACTGCCAGAACGTCAGGTCCTGTCCGGTCATCATGACCCGCTCGTAATAGCCGACCACGAGGCACAGCGTGACCGAGCCCGCCGCGAAGGGGACGAGAATGCGGTCGACCCGCTCGCGCAGCGCCGTGCGCACGCCCCGCAGTGACATGGACGCGTGCAGCGACCAGCCCGCCAGCACGAAGAACAACGGCATGTGCCACAGGTGAATGAAGCCCGTGAAATTGTCAAGCAGGGGCGTCAGGTCGGGGCTCTTAATGGGGTAGTACGGCGGCACATCGAACACCTTGCCGATGTGAAACGGAAAGAGCAGATAGGTTGCGAACACGCGCAGCCAGTCGATGTCATAGCGCCGCTCGATCATGCCGGGGAACTCCGTCTTGGACCGGGGCGCATGGTACTACGCACGGGGCGCGGAGGCAAAACCCATGGGAGCTATGGGAGTAATGGGAGGCATGGGAAGTATGGGAATCATCTGAACAGGGCTATTCCAAGCAATCACGGGAACGCTGCGGGACACTATCACCGAAGATTTCCGCGGCTACGCGGGTCACGGGGAAATCTTCCGGCGGGTTGTGGTAGGCGTACTTGCTGTACGCCACGTGGCCGTCCGCATAGAGCACATTCGAACCGGTCGGGATGTGGTTGGCGTCGCCCACGGCGGTGCCGGTGCGGTCCCACATGACCGGCACCTGCGCAAGATACTGCGCGGGTTCCGACGGGGCGACGGGAACGGTCGGTGTCGCGGGCACCACAATGTCCGCCACGCCAAACCACCCCTCCGGGAGCTCTCCACGCGCGTCTGCGAGAGCCTGGCCTTGTTCGTCGCGCAGCAACTCGTAGCCGGTGTAGATGTAGAACAGTGACGTCACGCAGTCGGGGTGAAACGAACCCACCCGCGCGTCGGGGTGCTCGAAGTTGTCTTTGAGCGCGAACGCCCCGGGACGGTTATAGGGGCTGCTGGGGCAGGTCAGGATGTTCGGATCGGTGAGGTATTCGGGGTAGATGAACGCCATATCCATCATCCAGTTTCCAGGCACAGCGCTTGTGGGCGGGTACAGGCCCTTTGACTCGTTGGTGTACATCTTGAAGACAATCCCCATCTGCTTGAGGTTGTTCTGGCAGGAGGAGCGGCGTGCGCTCTCGCGGGCCCGTGACAATGAGGGCAGAAAGACCGCGGCCAGCACACCCACCACGCCGATCACGACGAGCAATTCCCAAAGCCGCATGTTGCGCATGATGTCATCCTCCCTTCACGATTGTACCGGGACGAAGGATTGCCCGCGCCGCCAGCGTATCGCGAGCGCGATGGCAGCGCCCAGCAGGGTCCAGCCTGCAAAGGCGGCAGGAGACAGGCCCGCCGCGTTTGCCGCAAACGCCAGTACCACGAAGGCGGTGGCCGTGTTGGCCTGCACGGGGCGGGTGAAACGACGCCACAGGCGGCGTGCGGCCAGAAGGCCGAACAGTACGGCAGCCAGCCGCAAGAGGGCGTGCACCACCATGGTGAGGCGCGCGTCGTAGACTTGCAGCGTCAGTTTCAGCGCGGTGCCTTCCGGCACGAGCATGCGCTCGAAGCAGTGAGATTCGCCGACGCGGGGCAGTTCGAGACGCACGGGCTGAATGCCCTCCACGGTCGCGGGTGCCAGCCCCGTCTGTGCCGGCGGGGCTGGAGCCCTCTGCGCGGGCATTCTTTCCATGCCCTCACGCAGACGGCGCAGTGTTTCCGCGGGCGCGCCCGGCGCGGCCACCGACGCAACACCCTGTTTTAGCGTGACTGCGGTGGAAGGAACCGCCACCATGGCTGACAGCTGATCCACCGGCATGAAGTCGCCAAAAGTCCGGTAAACACATTGTGCGGCGGGCAGCAGGATTTCCCAGGCAACCCGGTTTGCGGTGAGGTCTGTCTTGGGCGTCTCAAAGACGAGCGTGTCCGCCCATGTATGCGTCATGGGAAGTCGCCGCAGGTAGTAGAGTTCCACCGGGAAACTGTCCACCCGGCGGCCGGCCTCGTTGGATTTGGACAGGGGCAGGAGCATCTCGCCCGGAGGGCTGTCGGCGCTTTCGCGTGCGGGCCGCACTTCGCGGCCGGAAACGGTCGCGCCCCACACCTCCACGTCAGGGCCAAGATTCACCCGCAGGAATTTCTTCAGATTGTTCCGCACGACCCACGCGGCCCGGGTGAGCATGAGCCCCTGTTCGGTGACCACCGACTCGTACCGGGCCTGTTCAATGTCCGCCACGAGAACAGGCACTTCCTCCAGACGGCGCAGATCGAGGGCGGGCGGCGCTGCGGTCTCGTCCAGTACAAAGGCATGGAGGATAGGGTCGGTTGACTGCATGCGCAGCGCCGCGGGCAGTTCGTTGGTGTCGATGCGGCGCACGCCGGTCGGCGGCGTTTCGGCTTTTGTCTCCACGGGCCCGCGCGTGGCCACGGCCAGAAAGGCCGACTGCCTTTCCATGTTCAGCACTTCCAAGTGTGGGAGAGCAATGGATGCGGCCGATTCGGCGATGGGACATTCATAGGCGACCGTAAATTCGTAATGGTCCGTGACCGCATGGTTCAGCGCCACGGCGATTGTCTGGATGTCCCCCTCCTCGCGGGTAGTCCATTCCGTTCCGGCGCCCTCCAGTTGCGTGACACGCACCAGGGCGGGCAGGCGAAGCGTGAACTGCGTGGTGTCGCCGCGCAGCACGTCGAACTGGAGGAGGCTGGTACAGGCGATGAGCCGCTCCGATACCGTGTCCAGCGTCGACTGGCGGCAGGCGATTCGCGGCGGTTCTTTCGGCGGCAGCGCTTTGGCCGGGAGCCGCCAACTCACGTCGATCTTGTCGCCGCCCCGAAACACGAGGTCTGCCGTCATGCCGCCTTCGGACGGTTGGGTGCGGATGTCCGCCGCAGCCGGCGCACTCACCACGGCATCGGCGATGCCCAGCCGCAGTGTCATGCGCGAGACACTGCTGCGCGCACAGGGGAATCCAAACGAGACTATGCCCTCCTTGGTTGCGACAGGCGCATGAAACACGGCCTTGAGCACATGGGCACCGGGACGGTCGAGCAGGAGCACGAATTGGTCCTTTTCGACGGACAGGAAGGACGGCTTGTCGTCGAGCAGGGCCGATTCCAGTGCGGCCTCTGCGCCGAGCAGGGGTATCTTGTTCCAGCCTTCAGCCCACACATGCACCTGGTATTCGGCCTCGATGCGAACGGCGTTCGGCGTGGTGGCATCGGCCAGAAACACGGTGCTGTTGAGGCTCCACGGCACAGGCGGCGGCGCTATGGGCGGCGGCGGGGGCGGCTGGAGTTGCTGGAGCAGCGTCTTGAAGTCCGACCAGCTCACTTGGAGATTGGCCGAGGGCAGGTCGGGTATGGCACCCCTCGCCTCTTGTGCCTGAACCGTTCCCGCGGCAACCAGGATCAACCCCATGCATAGGCGTTTCATATGGCGTTCTCCGCGTTAACCGCCCGCCCTGCTGCGAACGGTTTCACGGAGTACTACGCGCGAGACGCCGGAAGGTTCATTTTTTTGGAATGTGATCGGCGAAATACTTTGCCACCGAAGGCAGTGCGGGGAATCTGGCCCCCATCTTGACGTACTCAACGTGACCGTCGAGATAGAGGACGTTCACCCCCAGGGGAATATGGTTATTCGCCGCCGGATTGTCGCACATCACGGGGATAAGGTTTTGCTGTTCTGCCGCCTCGGCGGGATTGCTGCTGTCGCTGACAAAGTGCATTTCAACACCTTCCTGCAGCCAGTAGAGCGACTCATCGCCGACTTTCAAATCCGCGCCGGGCACGGGATTTGGCACGGACAGAAGGCGCTCCCAGTCCTTCTCATCCCGGAGCGCCCATCCCAGGTAAATATATTGGCGCCCAATGATCCGCTGCGCGAGGTCCCAATTCGGCGGCTTCTGGGCCAGGGCGTCCTTGAACGGCTTCAGCTCGTGAAAACGCGGTGAGGAGGGGCAAATGAGCAC
>CAZOMH010000436.1:0-4571 GCA_964580415.1 uncultured Nitrospirales bacterium | reverse complement strand
CCGAGGCAACCAGCAGTTCCTCCAGCGCGACCGCCTCCCGGTTCTCCTGCTGCTGCCGCTGCACGAAGGCCTGCCATTCCAAGTTTCGGGCTTTTTCCTCGTCGCGCTTCTTCTCCGCATTGCGGATACAGTCATGCACAATGGCCATCACCCCCCGGGCAATCCCGTCGGCAGCGCCAAGCGCTGCCCCGGCTGTAGCCGACCCCAGAATGACAAGACCACTCATATTCCGCAACTCCCATGGCCCGGTTCCAGTTCGGCACGGCATGCGAAGAACAGCGTCAATTGTTCATCCGGAGCTGCTGCCGGAGTTCGGCATCCACCTCCACCCCGCTGTCCAAAACATCTGCGGCCGACTCCACCACAACCACTTTCACCGCGTCCTGGTTCAGTTCGTGTTCGAAAGCCACCCGGTATTGGAACCCTTCCGCAACAAGGCGGCGGAACATTTCCCGCATGTCGGCACACCATTTTTTCTCCTGCCGTTGGAGACGGATGCACTCCGAGGTGGTCATTGGAGCGTCGGCATCGGCCCCAAGGGGCCGCTCATGGACGACCTCGAAGGCCAACCGCCGGTTCTGGTGCAGGGCGGCGCGCACAATTTCCCCGCCGGGAATGCGCATGGACGCGACCGCCATGGGCGTGTCACGCTCGAATGCAAAATCGTCAATGGATTCATAACCCATTTCACCCAGAATGCGCGTGACCGCCTCCGCCGCACCCCGCCGCTGCGCGGCCGCAATGGCGTCGCGGTCGATTTCGCCGCGCAGCGTTCCAAGCCGCCGCTCGATCATGCCCAGCGCGGCGGCATCCACCTCGTCCGCGGCGCACAGCGCCGTCAGGCGGCCGCGCAGCGTTCCCAGTTCCGCGGCATGCATGGACAGTTCCGCATCGAAACGGGAAATAACGTGCTCGGCAAACAGCGCCGTATCGAGTGCCGCCTCAATGCGCGCGCGCAATGCGTCCTCCCAGTCCCGATGCGTCCGGACAACGAGCAGAAAGCCGGAAAGCGTGTCCCGATAAACATCGCGGAGCCCCGTAATGTCCTCCGCGTCCACCCGTTCGCCCGCGCCAAGACGGCCGGCAAGGGTCTGCCGCTGCCGTTCCAGCAGGTCCCAGGGGTCACCGGGCGCATTTCGAAATGCGTCCGGCGCGGTTTGAAACACCTCCGCCAGCGCGTCCAACTGTGCGGCGGCCTCCGCCCGGGACAACCGTTGCCCGCCCAACTGCATATGGCCCCGGGACAATTCCTGCCGCCGCGCCTCATCCCCCGCATCGTACGAACGAGTCTCCACGCCCCCCAGTTCCAGGGCCGCCAGGCGCTGTTCGGAAGCCACCACGGCCTCTTCAAGGGCGGCCGCCTCGGTATTGGCCTCCTGCTGACGCAGTTGCAGCGCCTTCCATTCCGCAATTTCGGCCTTTCGGCGGTTGCGGTGTTCGATGGATTGGCTCACGCAATCGTCCACGATACGCTTCACACCCGCAGCGAGCAGCAACGGCATCGCGCCCGCCGCATACGCCCCCGCTTCGAAGACGTAGTCCAAATTGAGGGGCAGCGCCCCCTCGTCATCGCCAATAATCATGCCGCTCATGCTTGGACCTCCCTGTCATGCCTTAATCTTAGCACAAGAACGGGCGGAAGGCCCAGCCGAAACGCCGCGTCCAAAATCCGCAGGTAAGAATTGCCCGTATCACGATGGTGCCCGTATACGCGCATCGTGGCTGCGGCGTCCCCGCCGCAGTCGGGGTCAACACCTTGACAATCTGCGGCGGGGACGCCGCAGCCACGATGCACACGGATTCTGGGTCTTCTTACAACCATCCGCCAATTACGTGCAGATTCAGGCCGCGTTCCGCTTTGCGGGCCGCAACCGGGCGGAAATGACCCTTCCAATCGCGCTTTGCGACTCCGCACACTTTCGTCTACAATCATTGCAGGCTTTGGCCCAAAGGGAGCACGCCATGATTGTGGTGAATGAGGATTCGTCCCGCTGGCTGCGGGAGCTGGCGCGGTTTGTCTGCATCAAAAACGTCCTTTTTGTCTACGGCAACGTGTACGATCTCGTGTCGTTCCCGGTGCGCGGAGAGGAAGCGGACCAGATGCGCTGGACCGAGAGTGATCTGCCGGGATTCCTGCGGCGGTTTCTGCTCGGCATGAAGTACGAGGTGGTTGCCTGGACCGATCCGGTCGAGGACCTGTCCTTTGTGTCGCCCGAGATGGAGGCGTTGTTTCACAAGGTGGAGCGGGGTGACGAACCCGACGACCGGGAGACCGCCGCGGAAAACCCGGAGAAGACCCCGGCCCTCCCGGACCAGGGCCGCACCATGAACCAGCAGCAGTCCGGCGGACTGCTGAGCCGGGCCGCGGACAAATTCCGCGGCGGCAAGCCGCGCGCCGTGGATTGGGAAACGGTGGTACACCGGATAGGCCTGGGCCTGCAAAACACCAAGGTGCCCTGCGCGTTCGTGATTGATTTCGCATCGCGCCTGACTTCCAGCCCGGACCGGCTCCCGCGCGACGAGCGCATGCTGATGACCCGCCTGCTCAAGGCCACCATGGCCAGCCGCGAGGTGGTGCGCGAGGACGGCCGCTGGAACAACCTGCTGGTCCTTGTCTGCGAAAAGCTGAACGATCTTCCCGCATTCCTGTATTTGAACAGTCCGCGCGCGCGCTCCATTCATATCGATCTGCCGGACCGGGAGGAACGGGAACGCTTCATCCGCCGCTACTACCGCTACTTCCACGGCGTGGCCGGGGCGCAGGGGCCGCCGCCGAAACAGGTGGTAAAGGAGTTTGTCGATCTGGCGGACGGACTCACGAACTACGAGATGCGCAGCCTGGTCAACCTGTCCCTGCGCGAACGCATCCCCGTAGTCGATCCCGACACGGGCATGTCGAACGTCAAACACATTTCGGAGATGTACAAGTACGGTGTGACCGTAAGTGAATGGGACAAGATCAGCGTGGAACGCCTCGCCGGCGCGGAGGCCTTCATCCGCACCCGGATCAAGGGCCAGGACGCGGCGGTGGGAAGAGTCATCGACATCGTCAAGCGCGCCAAAATCGGCATTGCCGCAGGCGACAGCGACAAGACCAACCGGCCCCGCGGTGTGCTCTTCTTTGCCGGGCCCACCGGCGTGGGCAAGACAGAAATGGCCAAAGCGCTGGCCGAACTCCTGTTCGGCCGCGCGGACAGGCTGCTCCGCTTCGACATGAGCGAATACGCCTCGCCCAATTCGGACCAGCGCCTGCTCGGCGCGCCGCCGGGCTACGTGGGGTACGAAGAAGGCGGACAACTCACCAATGCGGTCAAGAACACCCCCTTTTCCATTCTGCTCTTTGACGAGATTGAAAAGGCGCACGGCAGTATCTTTGACAAGTTTCTCCAGATTCTCGACGACGGCCGGCTTACCGACGGCAAGGGCGAGACGGTGTATTTCTCCGAGTGCATCATCATCTTCACAAGCAACCTGGGCACGGTCGCCCGCGAAGAAGGAGAGGCGTCCCAGGTACTGGTCACCCCCGACATGCCTTACAGCATCATGAGGGAGGTGGTGCTGCAGGCCATCCGCGACCACTTCAATTTCGTCCTGGGCCGCCCCGAAATCCTTAACCGTTTCGGTGATAATTTCCTGGTGTTCGACTTCATCAAGCCGCCGCTGGACGAGCAGATTGTGGACCTGCTGATTGAACAACTGTCGCAGGCCGCGCTTGAAACGCGGGGCACCACTGTCGTGGTGGAACAGCCCGCCCGCGACAAACTGGTCGAACACGCCCGCACCCACCTCCACCACGGGGGCCGGGGCATCCGGAATGCCGTCGATTTCGCACTGGTAAACCCCCTGAGCCGCACCCTCTTCGACGGCAATATCCCCGCCGGAACCTGCGTGCGCGTGCTCGATCTGATCGATCAGGGGGCGGATGCCCCCACCCGGTTCGAACTTTCGGTGCGGGTCGAGCCGGCATGACTGACCTGAACCCAGGAAAGGCCGACAAAGTCGCCCAGGCTTCGCCCAGGGGGATTCACCGCGGCAATATTAGCGGATCCAGCAGCACCGCCTTCCCGACCGCGGACTCGCTGCGCGCCCCTCGTCGCCGCAAGGGGACAAATGTGAATAGCCGGAGGCGACCGCAGGGGGCCTCCGGTAAACGGGAAACACGCGGCCAACCCCGAATGGGGTTGAATGTAGTGCTTACGCGCTTGTCCGCCGCCTTCACATTCAACCCCTGCCGGGGTTGGCCCGTCTTTGGGCACCCCTTCCGGAGGTTCCCTGCGGTCACCTCCGGCTATTCGTATTTGTCCCCTCCGGGGACAGAACCCGGCAGGCTTGCCCGCGAAAGCAGGCCTGAAAACACGTTCTGCAATTCGTCTTCCTTCGCTTCGGGAACGAATGTCCGCGGGGGACAGTTCTCCTTCACAAAACCGCCCCGGGCTTCCGGCGCGGCGGGGGGCGGCATCGCATGAAAGCCCTGCGCCTGTTTGCCCTGGCCTGGCCCGTGACCGCGCTGGGACCGGGAGAACGCGCCGTGATCTGGGTGGCGGGCTGTTCGCGGGAGTGTCCGGGATGCA
>CAZOMH010000435.1:0-4582 GCA_964580415.1 uncultured Nitrospirales bacterium | reverse complement strand
TTGGCACAAATCTACATACCGTATCAGGTCATTATATGACACCCGCATTCGGAAGTGTAGTAGGCGTTGTCCGCTTGCTGGACACAGGGCTATTTTGTGATTCAAAAAGAAACACACGAAGCAATGAATAAATAGGCCCATAAAAAACCCATAATACATATTATCAGACACTAAGCGTTATAAAAAAAGACATAAACACACAAAGGAATATACCCCGCAATAGACCCGCTATTGAACGTGTTTTGGCCCCTGATCATTTCCCCTCCGCTGGCGTATACGTCTTCACGACGTTGCGGACCTGTCCAAGGATTTCGCTGAGACGACGGACCAGTTCCGTGTCCTGCTCTTCCTGCTCCTCTTCCAATTGCTGCACCCGGCAGGCGAACTCATAGGCCACCAGCAGGAGCTCGGCCACCGTGTCGGTATCCACCTTTTCCCGAACGGCCCGGTGGCATGCCTCCAGCCGCGCCACGACACGTTCGCTGGTAATCCGGTCTTGGAAGACCGGCAGCGATGTGCGGTAATTGCCAATCTGGACGGGCACCCGTTCCGGTGGTTTCATGGGGTGAACTTTCCCTGGAGTTCGCGAACGTGGGCCAGCAATCTGGCGGCATGCTCCACCGCTTGGGCGTGTTTTTCCCGGAGCCGTTTATTCTCCTTCATCACCTCATCCATCCGGCCGAGGTTCTCCTCCAGAACCGCCACCCTGGTGTCTTTGCTCCAGTTGTCGAAGGTCGCCTGTTCTTTCTCCACGGCATGTTCTTCAATTTGGGCGTGGGCCGATTCGACAAGTTTCGCCATCTGGCCGACGGCTTCGGCCAGGCGTTCCAAGTTGCTCCGGACCAGTGCGTTCATTTTAGTCTACCGCAATGTCGCGCCGTGCGCCTGTTCGAGTCGGTGCAAAATCCGGTCAAAAGCGTTCTGCGTGTCCGCGTCTGTCAGCGTGCGATCAGCCGCCTGGAAGGTCAGGCTGAAGGCGATGCTCTTCCTGTTTGCCGTCAGTTGCTTGCCGGCATACACATCAAAAATACGGACATCCCGGAGCAGCTCTCCCCCACTGTTTTGAATGGTTTCGAGCAACGATCCGGCATGGACCCCGCGGTCCACGACCACCGCCAAATCACGCAATGATGCGGGATATGTGGGTAATGCCTGAAATACGGCGTTTGCGGGGTGTGCGGCCAGTAATGGGCGCAAATTGAGCTCCAAAAGGAATGTGTCTGCCGGGAGATCATGGTTCTTCTGCACCGCGCGGGACACCTTCCCGAGGTATCCAATACGCTGTCCGTCAAGGACGATCTCGGTTCCCATTCCCTTTTGAAACAGGTCCAAGCTCGCGGGCTGAAGCGTCGGTGCCACGCCGAAGAATTCAGAAATGGTCTCAAGCCAGCCCTTGAGGTCGTACTGGTCGGTCATGCGTTCGGGCTGCCCCCAGTGTTGCCGACCGACCGTACCCATCAGCAGAATGGCCAGATGCTGCGGTTCTTCAGGCTGGACCGCATCGGGAACGGGCAGGTAGACCGGCCCCATTTCGAAGGTTGCGATTCGTGTGTTGCCGCGCTTGACGTTGTATTCCGCATTTGCCAGCAGCCCCGGAATCAGGCTGGTGCGCATGGCCGCGAGGTTTTCCGTCAGCGGATTCTGCAGGAAGACCATGGTCTCATGTTCCGCCGACAGTCCTGTTTTCCGCACCTGTTCGATACTGCTGAAGGTCCAGCTAAAAATCTCACTGAGCCCCTGTTTTACCAGGAGTTCCCGCAATTCCCGAATGCGTTTCTCCTGGGGCGCAAACACCTTCTCGCTTTGCCGGACCCTTGGTACGGTGGCGGGAATATTGCCATACCCGTAGAATCGGGCCAACTCCTCGATCAAATCCGATTCCATGGACACGTCGTACCGCCAAGACGGCACCGTGAATTCAGCCGTTTCAGCGGTGCGTTTTACCAGGGCAAAACTGAGCTGCTCCAGAATGGAGCACTGTCGATCCTGCGGGATTTCAGCCCCCAGGAGGGCTTTTGTGCGGGCAAAACGCAGCGTGACCGTCTTTACCGCCTGCGGACACGGATGGGCATCGAGCAGGCCGGGCGCGATTTGACCACCGGCGACCTCCTGCATGAGCATGGCTGCCCGGTTGATGGCGTAGACCGCCATATTGGGGTCGGCACCGCGCTGGAAATGCTGGGCGGCTTCGGTGAGCAGGTTGAGTCGGCGCGCGGTACGCCGCACGGAAGAAGGCGCGAAAACGGCGCTTTCCAAGAAGATTCGGGAGGTCTTCTCCCCCACCTCGCTGTCGGCTCCGCCCATGACCCCGGCCACTGCCTGCGGCTGTTTGGCGTCGGCGATGACCAGCATGGCCTCCTCCAGAGTGCGCTTCTCACCGTCCAGCGTGGTTATTCCCTCGCCCGGCCCGGCGCGCCGGACAACGATACGGTTCTCGGCAAGCAGGTCATAATCAAAGGCATGGAGCGGGTGTCCAGTCTCCAGCAGCACGTAGTTCGTGATATCGACAATATTGTTTATGGGGCGCTGTCCCGCGGCGATCAACCGCTGGGCAAGCCACAGGGGCGACGGCGCGACTGTGATGCCGGTGAGCACCCGGCCGATATAGCGGGGACACAGTTCCGGGGCATCAATGGTGACCGAGGAAAGGCTGTCCGCCCTCTCCCCCGCTTCTGCCAGCTTCAGCTCGGGAATCCGCAGTTCCCTGCCAAAATAGGCAGCCAGTTCCCGGGCCACACCGATCATGCTGGCCCAGTCCCCCCGGTTGGGCGTGACTTCAATCTCGAAGACCACATCGTCCAAGCCCAGGTATTTCTTGGCGTCCGCACCGATGGGCGCGTCCCCGGGCAGAATCATCAGCCCCGAATGGTCCTCGCCCAGGCCCAATTCCCGCGCAGAACACATCATCCCCTGGGATTCGATGCCCCGCATCTTGCGTCGGCCAATCTCAAAGCCGCCCGGCAGGGTGGCACCGACAACAGCCGTGGGCACCTTGTCTCCCGCCTTCATGTTCTTGGCACCGCACACGATTTGCAGGGGCTCCGCCTGACCGACATCGGTATGGCACACGACCAGCTTGTCCGCATCCGGATGCTGCGCAATATCGAGAATGTGTCCTATTAAGACCGACTTAATATCCTTGCCGGGCTCGACAATTTTCTCAATTTCCAGCCCGAGCATGGTTAGAAGCTGGGACAGTTCGTCGACGGTCACGTCTAGGTCGACGTATTCTTTAAGCCAGTTGAGAGAGATTTGCATGGCTAGAATTGCTCCACAAAGCGCAGGTCGTTTTCGTACACATGGGAAATGCTGCTGATGCCATGGCGTACCATGGCCATGCGGTCCACGCCGAATCCGAAGGCGAAACCGGAGTACTTTTCATAATCATAATTGACGTTTTTGAACACCTCAGGGTGGACCATGCCGCATCCAAGCACCTCGAGCCAGCGGCTTTTGACGCCGCCGCCATGGCGGTCTTCGGCCGTCCAGAGGATGTCGACCTCGGCCGACGGCTCCGTAAACGGGAAGAAATGGGGTCGAAACCGCACCTGCGTGTTTGGTCCGAAGAAGGTGCGGATAAAGTGCATCAGCGTGCCCTTGAGATCGGCAAAGGTGACCCCCTCATCCACCAGAAGCCCCTCAACCTGGAAGAACATGGGGCTGTGCGTCGCGTCATAATCGACCCGGTACACCCGGCCGGGAACAATGACGGCCACCGGCGGCTTGGCCTGTTCCATGACCCGAATTTGCACCGGCGAAGTGTGGGTGCGCAGTACAACCCCCGGCTTGACGAAGAAGGTGTCGTGCGAATCGCGGGCGGGATGGTCCGACGGCGTGTTGAGCGCGTCGAAATTGTAATATTCCGTCTCCACATCCGGTCCCTGCGCGACTTGGAAGCCCATTTGGCCGAAGATATCAATGATCTCTCTGGCGACCTGATTGATAACGTGCATGTGGCCGAGCGGGGCGCGGCGCCCCGGCAGGGTCCAGTCACAGGCCTCCTCCACCGCCTTCCTTTCCTCCAGAGCCTCCTCCAGCAGGGCCTTGCGGGCGTCGATAACCGCCGTAATCGATTCCTTGACCAGGTTGGCGGTCTGTCCAACCACCGGTCGTTCCTCTGCCGAGACCGTGGCGAGTCCCCTCAGTATGTCCGTAAGCAGGCCCTTGCGTCCCAGAAAGCGGACACGGATATCCTCAAGGGCCTTCAAATCGGAGCATGCGGCCACGGCGGCAAGCGCCTCCTGTTCCATGCCCGTGATCTTCTCTTTCATAACCCGTTCATTCCTTTGTGCTTAATGAAAATGGACACCCGAAAAACAGGAACACCCACGCCTTTCAAACTGCCGAAAGGCGAGTCAGTCCCTGTTTTTCGCTGAAACCCTAGTCAAACAGGGCCCGGCCAATGCGCACCTGCGTGGCGCCCTCCTCAATGGCAATCTCAAAATCGTCCGTCATTCCCATGGACAATTCCGGCAGTCCATGGGAATCGGCAAGCTGTTTCAATGTGCTAAAACACCTTCTCAAAAACGGAACTTCGGCTCCGAAAGGTGCCATGGTCATCAATCCGTCCAGGCGTAGCCGG
>CAZOMH010000434.1:0-4583 GCA_964580415.1 uncultured Nitrospirales bacterium | reverse complement strand
AGCCTTTTACAAGCACGCTGAAGCGCGCTGCTGTGACCTTGCACAACCGCCCCCCGGCTGAAGCCGGGGGCAAAGAGGAGCCCGCTGAAGCGGGCTAAACAAACGCTGCGATACACACAGCACATCTTGAACGCCAGCGACCGCCACACAGCTATGTGCCGGGCAATCTGCACACGCTTTGACTTTCTTGGCAGCGAAGCGAAGGAACTTGCCTTCTCCATGACGCAGAAATGGAATCTTGCGCACGCTCCCGCCGGGGGCCCCGTGCCCGCGAGCGCTCCCGCTGGGCCTCTCAAACACTACTGCAACTGTCGGTTCCAGCCCGGTTCGGTGGGCTTCAACGACTTTACGTCGCGCGTCAAAGAAATGTGACCGGCCGTCAGCCGCTGCTTGAAATTGAGCCCGGCGAGGCGATCAAAACAACCGACGGTGAGTTGATACCGGCGGTCCCGGTCATCGCCCGCGGCCCGCAATGAGCCGTCCTCTTTCCGAATCTCGGCAAAGACATCCTTCCAGAAATTTGGGCCGTACTTCTTTTCGCAGTCCCACAGGATATACGCATGAATCCGATCCACCTTGTTTGCCTCAATGTCCGAAGGAAGAACGAATCCCCCCGCCCGGTACCGTTGATACGTCTCCGTCTGTTTCTGGCGCGTGCGATCCAGGTCCCCGGCAAGAATCGGGTTGGGTGCGACCGCGGCACTCGCGATGGTGCCGATGCTCCATCCAACCATTTCCCAGCCAAACTGCGCGTGCGTGGCGTCCACAAAATTGTGCGCCATTTCCTCAATGTACCCGCACACATGCGGCACATGATACTGGTTCCACTCGTCCTGCCGTCCCAGGTCCAGATTGGTGTCGTCATACCAGAGCGTGCAGTTGCCCGTGCCGCCAAAGGCGTCCTTGTGTCCCGGTGGAAAATTGTACACGACAATAATATGCTTTGTGTGCACGCCCACGATTCCGTAAAGCACATCGTAGGCTTTCTGCAAATAGGGCAGCACAATTGTGGCCGCCTCCTCCCTGCTCTTGGGTGCAAACAGGTAGACATGATCGCTCTTCAGCAGGCATCCCGGCTGCCCAATGGCCGCCTCAAACGCCGGAAGATCGGCATATTTCAGCTCTGGATCCAATCCCTGCGTGCTTTTCTCCGCCACCTGCGTGCTTTTCTCCGCCACTGAAGCGCTTGCAGGACGCGCAGGCGCGCCTCCATGGGACTGGATGATGCCGGCAGTCTGCCCGTGATGATTTGCCAGCGCATAGTCCAGCGCCCGTTTGCCCGACACATCCATAATATTCGGATCCGCACCGGCATTAAGCAGCGTCTTGCTTGTTTCCATGTGGCCGTGTTCCGCGGACAGATGCAGGGGTGTTCTCCCCTGCTCGTCGAGGCCATTGGGATTGGCCCCCTGTTTGAGCAGTTCTTCAACGCCGTTGCCTGCGGCGGCGGCCTTGTGCAGCGCGGTGGTTGTACCCACGGCGACCCGCGGATGCGCCCTGCCCAACAGCCTGACAATTACCGGAGAAAGCACAAGAAGTATCAGAACCGCGGCAAATAGCATCACTGTGCGTGACATACTGCACTCCCATCCTCGGCTGTGAAGGTTGCATTCGTGCAGTGTGAGCCGCCACGGCGCTCAACTTCTTTTGCACAAGGAAGAGTATACAACCTCACCATAATCACAACAATCCCGCCGAAAAAAGGCCGAAATCACTGCCAACAGTCTCCACAACGACCGGTACACTCCATTGGTCCCGTAGGGTGCCCAAAGTTCCGCAAAGCGGAACGTGGCGCACCGTCCGCCGGGGGACTGCCACCCAGCCAATAGCTCGCGTACTTCAGCAATGACAGAAACCTGGAACATGGTGGCCGTACCCGTGCTTGCAGAGAGACGGTGCGCTCCGTGCCGCTTCGGTGCACTCCGAGCACCCTACTCGAGCTTCACCGTCGCCACGCGCGGCAAATGGTCCGACGCCACTTTTGTCTCCTCATTCTCAATCACGCGCCCCTCCACCACGGCAAACGCATCCGACGCCAGAATATGGTCGATGCGCTTTGCGTCTTTCGGTCCGTCCGGCGGTGTCAGTGCATCGTGCAGCACTGCCAGAAACTGCCTTAATGCCGGCGCGTCAACCCCCTCATTCATGTCCCCGGCGAGGACAACCGGCCGCTTGGCATCCACGAGCTTTGCCACGACCGCCGCCTGCTCCTCCCGCTCCGGTCCTTTAAGACCGAGGTGCGTGTTGAACACATCCACCTCTCCCCCATTCCACGTCACCGTCACCCGCAGACAGCCGCGGGGCTCCACCTTCTTCGGATTGGGCAGCGCGGTGTTCTCCGAAGAGACGATGGGCAGCTTCGTCAGCGTCACCACGCCGTACTCCCCCCCGTCGAATTTGTAGTTGCAGCCAAAGACCGCCTTCATCCCCAGCCGCTTCTCAAACCACGCGGGAAAGTCCTCATGGTTCGTGCGCGGCAGGTTGCGGTCCATCTCCTGCATGCAGACCACATCTGCCCCGGCCGATTCAATCACCCGCGCGATCCGCTCCAAATCCAGTTTGCCGTCCATGCCCGCGCCGTGGTGGATGTTGTACGTGAGCACCGTGAGCGCCGTTCCCGGCGCCGTCGGCGCGACCACCGATTCCCCAACTGCAAGAGCCATCGCAACGATCCCCGCAAAGTTCATGTGTCTTCTCCGTGCAAGCCATCCTTTGGACCGGTCTCCCTGTCTGCCCGGTTCATGGCGGCCATTGAATTCACAACGATACCGAGCATGACGCAGGCCGCCAAAACAAGCGCCGCCCAAAGGAAGTATTTCTTCGTCTCATCCGGCTTCTCCACCGGCCCGGGAACGTCCGCAGGCCGTTTCTCCAGAGCGCCCAAGTCGGCTATGGGGAATGTGCTGACCCGCAGGTCCCGAACGGACTGGGCAATGTCGTAATTCGGCGCCGACGCACGCACATTGCCGGCATAAAGCGCAACCTCTTTTCGGCCCGAAATGTCAAAGCACAACTGCCCGGTCCGCCCCCACAATTCCGGCGGATGGATGGACAGGGGCGGATTGTCGCCGTCGTTGATCGTGAGTCGCAGCCTGGACTCCGTGACAAATTTTCCCATGGTGTCCAGGGCATCCACCGCGTGCTTTTCCCACTGCGTGCGGTTGAGCGTGCCCGAGAGAATGCCCGTCCAATACTTCCCGTCATACGACCCCTCAAGCGTATAGCGGCGCGAAAAATAGGGATCCCCCGCGCCAAACCGGGCAAACATGACCGGCATGTTTTGGCAGGCCACTTTCCACTCATACACGGACACGCCCGGATGGGGCGTTGTGGGGGGATCGACCGGTTCGACGTCTGTCAGGGAAATTGGAACCAGACCCGCCTCCTCCGGCGCGGGCAGATAATCGGCCAGCATCGGCGCGGTGAACGTGTTTGCCGCAGGCGCTTTTCCGGCGGCGTAGACGACCCGCAGCCAGCGGTGGTCACCGGGCTCCAGTTGAAGCCAGTGCGACAACGGACCGCTCTGGTCCATTCTTTCCTGCACCCTGTAATCCGGGTCAAGCAGATTGTGCCATTCCTCCTTATCCGCCGAACCCTCAATGCGCAGCGGCCAGGGGGCGCGCATCCAGTCCCGAAGGTCTATCCGGTTCTTGCGAACTGCTCCGTTGAAATCCACCAGAAAAGCCTTGGAACCGCCCTCCAAAACCGTCACCCCCTGGCACACGCCGGCCTTGCCCGCGCTTTCCGGCCCATAAGGCTCCGTGTCGCGCCGCAGCAGGTACGGCACCGTCCGGCCCTGGTCGTCCACAAGCCGCAGGTCTCCCCAGGAAGGCTGAAGTTTGTCCACCACTTCACCCGGCAGGGTCAGCCGGACGAAACCCGACGTGACCTCCTCCGGGAAAACAACCCGGGCATGGTACTGATACACGTCGGCCGTGCCCGTTCCCGGTGTGTCGGCGGCATCCGCCGACATCACCAGAAAGGCCGCCAGAAGAAAGGCGCTCATTGTCCCTCTTCCTTTGTGACCCCGCCCTCATCCGCCTTGGATAGGCCCGCAGGCGCCTTCGGCGCTTCGGGCGCATTCTTGGGCGCTTCCCCGTCAGTGCCCGGCAGGACCGTCCTGAACCGCTGGTAGAAATACGCCGCAACGAGCAGCAGCACGCCGCACGCGACCCAGGAGATGACCCGGTACTGCACTTCCAACTGCCTCGTGTCGAGAAGAATAACCTTGGCCACGGTCGCGGCAAACAGGCTCATGCCCACCGCCCTCCGGAACCGTTCACGGGACACCAGCCCGTGCCACACCAGCACCAGCGCCTGGGCCGCCCAGGCGGCCGAAATCAGGCTCGTTGCCATACGCTGGTCGGCCAACTCGCTGCTCCGTTCCCAACGCATAAGTTCCATGACCACCATGAAGAGGAGCAGTCCGTGTCCGGCCAGTTCATGCCCCCGCGCAAGGGCCGTTTCCTTCACACGCCAGTACCCCCATGCCATGCCCCACAGCACCAGGATGTAGAAGAGGTGCGACAGGAACGCGGGATTGAACACCAGCGTGGAAACACCGGACCGGTAGTCCGCGAGGT
>CAZOMH010000433.1:0-4583 GCA_964580415.1 uncultured Nitrospirales bacterium | reverse complement strand
CCGCGGCCAACGCGGTGGCGTGGAACTTCGACCCGCGCGGCATCATCACGGTGCGCAAAGAGGGCATGAGCGACGACGACATGCTGGAGAAAGCGATAGAGGCGGGCGCGGACGACGTGGACAGTTCGGGCGACGCGCATGAGATTGCCACCGAGCCGGGCCAGCTTCATGTGGTTGCCGAAGCGCTGGAGAAGATGGGGGTCAAGCCGGAAGAGATCGCGCTGAAGATGATCCCCAAGACCACCATGGCGGTGGAGAAGAAGGCGGTGGCGAACCTGCTCAAACTGATAGACGCGCTTGAGGAGAACGAGGACGTCCAGAACGTGTTCTCGAACGCCGACATCAGCGACGAGGACATGGAGGAGGCGATGGCCGACTAGCCATGCGCGCACTCGGCTTCGATCCCGGCACGGCCACGACGGGTTACGGCGTGGTTGACAGCCGCGGCAGCCGGCTGACGCACGTGGCGCACGGTGTCATAGCGACCCCGGCCAAATGGGATTTTCCCGACAGGCTGAAATTCATCTTCGAGGAGGCTTCGCGCCTCCTCGAACTGTTCAAGCCCGACGCCGTCGCCGTCGAACGGCTGTTCTTTGTGCAGAACGTGACCAACGGCATCCAGGTGGCCCAGGCGCGCGGGGTGCTGGTGCTGGCCGCCGCGTTGGCGGGGCTGCCCGTCGGGGAGTTCAGTCCCACCGAAGCCAAAACCGCCGTGGTGGGCTACGGCCACGCCGACAAGCGGCAGGTGCAGGAAATGGTCAAACGCCTGCTGTCGCTCGACGCCCTTCCCAAACCCGACGACGCCGCAGATGCGTTGGCCATGGCGATTTGCCAAGTCCAGACAGGCATCGTGCAGCAGCGCTATGCGGGGAAATAGGCCGTCTTCGTCAGGGAGACCATTCTCCGGGTTTTCGGATAGGGCAATCGCATTAAACCGGGTCCGGCACACCCTGGGAAAGCATGCATAGATTTCGGAGTGGCGCGGCTTGAAGTCCCCTTTGAAGACAGGGGGGGACAGAAGTCAGCGAGGCATCCTATCAGCCCGCTTCAGCGGGCTCCTCTTTGCCCCCGGCTTCAGCCGGGGGGCAAGGGGGTGGAGAGTATATAAACAGCACGCTTTAGCGTGCTTTCAGGCGGCTTTAGCCATGTGCTGGCGGGTGGAAGGGCTGAACCCTTTAAAAAGCACGCTGAAGCGCGCTGGAAAACCGGGAAAGGCGGCCTCATCATTACCCCCCGGCTGAAGCCGGCTGACAAAGCAGACACACGATCAGAGGAATGCGTGGAAAGCCAGGGCCTTTCAGCCTTCCGGATTGAAAGTCTCTCCTCAAACCGATTTCTGCCCCCCTTCAAAGACGGGGAGGACAGAAGTCCAGCGAGGCATCCTATCAGCCCGCTTCAGCGGGCCCCTCTTTGCCCCCGGCTTCAGCCGGGGGGCAAGGGGGTGGAGAGTATATAAACAGCACGCTTTAGCGTGCTTTCAGGCGGCTTTAGCCATGTGCTGGCGGGTGGAAGGGCTGAACCCTTTAAAAAGCACGCTGAAGCGCGCTGGAAAACCGGGAAAGGCGGCCTCATCATTACCCCCCGGCTGAAGCCGGCTGACAAAGCAGACACACGATCAGAGGAATGCGTGGAAAGCCAGGGCCTTTCAGCCTTCCGGATTGAAAGTCTCTCCTCAAACCGATTTCTGCCCCCTTCTCTTTGATGGGGGATTTAGGGGGATGTCAGCCTTGGGTGGCGCGTTAACATTCCCCCGTTCCGCCCGTGGCGGGACCGTCCCCCTTCAAAGGGGGACTAATTGCAGAACACTTTCGATAAACAGATTGAACGTTCAGTGCTTTTGGGGTTTGTGGACACCACAAGCCCCGGAAGCTTCCGTACGCGTGTTTTTGTCAGGTCGGTATCTTATACGATTGCCCCGGGTTCCCGGACCCTGAAACGATCCCCCGGCCACGACGGTATAGTGGGCAGTGTGTTGGGCGGAGGGGCATTGACGGGCGGGCGGGACGAGCAGTATCAAACGTTGGAGGTAAACAGTATGTTCAAGAGTTGTTTCTGTGCGGTAAAATTCAGTCTGGTCGTCATGGCCCTGCTTCCCCTGGCCGTTTGCAGCGGTTGCACCGGGACCGGCAAAGTGACCGTATTGGTGGCCGCCGATGCGGACACCGCCAAGTCGTTGATTGAAGAGGCTGCGGCCCAGGCAAATGTGGCTGTGGCGGACATCGCTTCGCTGAAAGTTACGGTGAACAGTGTGATCCTGGATCGGCTCGACGGCACCCAGACGGAACTCCTGACCGCGCCCCAAGATGTGGACCTTATTTCTCTGGCGGACGTTTCCGCGCTGCTGACCGCCACCGAGGCGTCGGCAGGCATTTACACCAAGGTGCGCCTGGGCATCGAGAATCCCCGGATCGCCCTGGCCAGCGATCCCGATACGGCGCTTAGCGGCGTCGATCTGGCCGTCGATTCGCCAGTGCTTGTGGACACCCAGTTTGTCGTTCTTCCCAACACGAACGCCAACCTGGTGCTCACCTTCAGCGGATTGAATCTCGTGGAGGCTGACAATGGCGGTTACACGCTGACACCGGAACTTGACGCCACGGTGAGCGTTGTTCCGGTCCCGGTGTCCAACGAGGGCACGGTGGTGTCCGTTGACACGGCAACGAGCGCGATGGTACTGACCATCGGCGGCGCCGATATAACGGTGAACATTGCCGGGGCGGCCGTCTATCTGCCCGGCGACACGGACACTCCGACGGGAACCGTGGACAGTCTTGTGGCCGACGCGCTGGTACAGGTGGAAGGTTCGGTGGACACCGACGGCGTTATCGCCGCCACCAAAGTGACCGTGCTGTCCACACCGGCCACCTGACTCCGGTAATTGGTTGGTGCTTTGGGGCGACCGGTCCGCGCCGGTCGCCCCTTTTCCATTGTGGCGCGTGCCCCCGTATTGCGCGTGAAACAGCGTTGGCGTTCCGGATGTCGTGGATGTTGACGTATTGGCCCCGTTCGCGTAAGGTATTTGCAGAAGCGGCGCGCGGCGCCGGCAAACGGGAAAGGGCACCGATGATGCTGCGACGGTTGATGATTGTGGCTGGATTTACGGCGGCATGCGCCTGGGCGCAGGGGGAATTGATCCTTCCCAAGTTTGAACAGAACATTGAAACCTACCGGGTTTTCGGACAGGAACACCCCGGGCCGTACAAGCACCCCGCCTGCATTGAACAGCTCGCCAACGGCGATTTTTACATCGCCTACTACGGCGGCGCGAACGAATACAGCAACGAAACCGCCGTCTACGGGTCGCGGTATGTTCCCGAATTGACTCCCCCCCCCCAAGAGCCGGGCCAGCCGGCACCGGCCCGGCCGGTAAACCGCAGGGGCGCAGGTGCATGGGCATTTCCCGAAGTCATCGCCGACACGCCCTTCGAGGGCGAGGGCAATCCGGTGGTTTGGCAGGCGCCGGACGGCGCGGTGTGGCTGTTCTACAACAACCGCAAGGGCGACACCTGGTGCAACTCGCGCATCAAGGCGAAGATTTCCAAGGACGGAGCACAGACCTGGTCCGACTCGTTCATGGTCACCTACGAGGAGGGCACCATGGTGCGGGGACAACCCATCCTGTTGAATGACGGCGACTACCTGCTGCCGGTCTATTCGGAGAAGGGCAACGACCGCGAGCGCACCAGCGGCGACACGGAAAGCTTTTTCCTGCGTTTCAATCCGGCCACCAACGGGTGGTCCGAGTCGAACCGCATCAAATCGCCCCGGGGCAATTTGCAGCCGGCGGTGGTGCAAATGGCCGACAACGACCTGTTCTGTTTCCTGCGCCGGGGCGGCGGTTATGAACCGACGACAGACGGCTGGACGCTGCGGTCCGAGTCGCACGACGGCGGCAAAACCTGGTCCGAAGGCGTCAAGACGGAATTCCCCAATCCCAATGCGGCGGTGGAACTCATCAGGCTGCAGAACGGTGATCTGCTGTTCGTGTACAACGACAACATGAACGACCGCACACCGCTGACCGTGGCGGTCAGCCGCGACGGCGGCAAGACATGGCCGTTCCGGCGCAACATTGCCGGCGGCGACAATGATTTTGCCTACCCCTATGCGATTCAGGCGAAAGACGGCAAGATACATCTTGTTTTCACCACCAACGGCCGCACGAGCATCATGCAGGCCGTGTTCAACGAAGAGGCAATCACCGAATTCAAGAAGGAGTAGCCTCCCCGGCTGCATGCCGCGATGCCGCACGCATCGATCCCGCCCGCGCGGGCGCATGTGGGACAGCCGCCCCCGGCTGTCAGTTTGAGGCTCACGCCAAGGGGCGACAGGCGGGGGGCGCCTGTCCTGCATTCTTGGGAAGAAGGCGCGCAAAAAGGCGTCCGGCATATCCCCGGCCGCCGGAGGATTCTGATGAAGAAGAACTTCGTGCTCGACACCAATGCGCTTCTTGAGGACCCCAACTGCATCACGGTGCTGCGCAACGGCGAGGAAAACGGGGTCGCCATCCCGCTGCACGTGATTCTCGAACTGGACAAGCTCAAGCGCGACCCGCGCCTGGGCCATCTGGTCGCGGCCGCGGT
>CAZOMH010000432.1:0-4588 GCA_964580415.1 uncultured Nitrospirales bacterium | reverse complement strand
CGTTGTTGGGCGTGATGATGAGGTCGAGCGCGCCGGAGGTATTGCGCGCCGCACAGGGCAGGGACAGCAGGAGAATGAGTGCCGCAAGGACAAGGGGTACGCGCATCCCCCGGCCCTTCGAGGCACCTTGATGTTCCTCGTTCCCAAATTGTATTTGGGAACGCACTTGTCCGCGAAGTTGCACTTCGCGGCGCCGGGGCATGGCCCCGGCGAAGAAAAGCGGCGACATGGCCGCACGCACTCAAAAGAACGGCATCGCGGCGTTGTGGTTCGGGGCCGGGCATGTTTGCTTTGTGGGGCATCGTCACGGCTCCTTCGTTTTGGGCGCGCCGAGGGCGACGACGGTGCCGTCCTCGCTGCCCACGAGAATCATATCCCCCGCGACGGCGGGCGCGGTAATCTCGTCGCTGATTTTGAGCGACCACACCTTGGTGCCGTCGGCCAGACGCAGCAGGAACAGTTCGCCGTCGGCCGCCACAACGACCTTGTCGCCCGCGATGACCGGCGAGGTGGGCGAACCTTTCGTGTCGAACTTCCACTTGCCCCTGCCGTCGGCGCGGTCGATGCCGTAGACATTGCTGTCGTTGGAGGCGGCGACGACCCACTGATCGTTGACCGCGGGTGTGGTGTAGACTTCCGATTCGCTCTGATCGTTGGCCCAGAGGAGCTTGCCTTCTTTCACGTCCACCTGCAAGACTTTGCCGCTGCGGCACCCGGAAAAGACAAGGCCCTCGTCCTGCGCCACGCCGCCGGCCACCTGCGAGTCGCCGTCGATCTTGATGTTGCGCAGCAGCCTGCCCGTGGCGGGGTCGAAGACGTGGATGGCCGCGGCGCAACTGCCGAAGGCAACGGCGTCGGGCGACACCGACGGCGATCCGTCGCAGCGTTCGGGGCCTTCCCCTTTCCAGAGCACCGCGCCCGTCGCAGGATCGATGCAGTTCAGCACGCCGGTCGGCTGCTCAATAACATAGACGCGGCTGGGGGTGCCCGCGAGGTAATTGGCCGTGCCACGAATGGGACCCGTCAACTGCACGCGCCAGCGCTCCTCACCGGTGGCCGTGTCGAGCGCGATAAAGTGCCCCTCCGAGGTGCCGAAAAGGACAAGACCGTCAAAGCAGGCGACAGGCGCGTCGATGCGTTCCCGCACCGGCCCGTCTTTCACCTTCTCGCCGGTAAAGAATTCCTTGGACCAAATCTGCTTTCCGCCCGGGTCGGCGGCAACAACGTCTGCGCGCGCGGTGGCGTAGAAGATGCGGCCGTCATGGACGACGGGCGTTTCGCGCACCGGCGCTCCCGCCTTGATGCGCCAGAGCACTTCGAGCGAATCGGGGAAGGAGGCGTCCGCAACACCGGTCAGCGCGTTGTTGCCGTGATAGGTGTTCCACTCGGCGGGCTTCGCCGGAGCGGGTGCCGGGGACGGAGACGGGCACATGGGAACAGAGGCGGGAGAATCCTCCTTCAACGCATGTTTCATAACCGGCAGATACGCCGCAAGGATCGCCATGCACGCCAGAAAGAGCCCGGCAAACAAACGCCTGCTGCGCTTCTTCATGTCTTTTTGTCCAGTGCCGCGGCATGCACGGCAGTCGTATCATACACCACGCGGCCCTCGTCTCAGTGCCCCCTGCTGCACCGAATCCGTTCCGTCAGGAATGCGAGTGGTGACGCCAATTCTCCCTGCGCCCTTTCCGTCTCATTCCAAACATGGAAACCTACGCATCAATACCCAAAACCAGCACAGGAATGTCAATGTCTGCCGTTCCCCGATGGTGCAGGTCCCAGGCGAACTGTTCGAAATATGAAACTCCCGTACTCATATCGTCGGCGAAGTTCTTGACGGGGACTATTTCAACGCCCGCATCAATTACATTCAAATTGCTGAAGATCGTCATCTTTGCGCACACGTTGTACACCATGAACGCATACTTGCCGAACTGAACCTCAACCCCTATTTTCTTGTCGGGCTTCACGAAGTCCATATCCCTGAAGGGCTGTCCACGGGAAGACTTCGGCGGTACGTAATTTGCGTAATACTTCCCATATTTATAATCGCATGGGACTTTATAGTTCCTCCAGTTAACCTTGCCGAACTCACGCTTGAACGCCCTGTTCAGTTCCATGGGTGCGAACAGTATTCTCCCATGCATTGTCCTCTCTGTGCTGGACTTTGTCTTGTATTTCAAAGCGTCCACGTTGGCGATAACATCCTTGATCTCCGCAAACTCTTTGGCGTACCTCTTTCGAACAGCCGCTGCTCCGCCGTTGAAGTCATATTCTGCGACTATCTTCAAAACAGCTCCTCCTGTTCTTGGCGGTTCCATTCTTTTGGGGTCTGCGCCACCCGTTCCCTGCCGGTTGGCTCGTGAATGGGCTTTCCAAGCGGCCGCAGCTTCAGTTCGCCGTTCTGAAACTGTTCTATGCGCTGCTTCGTTGTCTGGATGTACGCCGGGTCCCTGTCTATGACCATGCCGCGGCGATTGTGTTTCAATGCCGCAATTAGGCTGCTGCCCACCCCGCCAAACGGGTCAAGGACCCATTCGTCTTCATTCGTCAGGGCGAGCACGCACCGTTCGACAAGCTCCACAGGAAACTGGCATGGGTGGGTTGTTTTTTCCGGATGATTGGATTTTACGTTGGGGATGTCGATTATGCCGTCCTCCCACTCTTGGCATATGAGTGTCCAATAGTCGGAAGGATTCTTCCCAAGAGGATTTCCGCTGGGCTGTCCTATCTTCTTTCCTTTGTAGTGCAGCTTGCCCGGGTATTTTGAGGGAATGCGCACCGGGTCAAGATTGAAGGTGTGGTTGTCCGACCTGGTAAACCATAGAAGGACTTCGTAGCGGCCGGAAAAGCGGTTGGAAGCGTGGAGACCGTGGTCAAAATGCCATATGATCCTGTTTCGCAGTTGCATTCCAAGCGACTTGAATATCGGGTAGAAATGCATATCCAGCGGAAAGACCTCGCCCTTGTCCACAAAGTTTCCAACCTGCCATACAATGCTTCCGGAGTTTCGCAAAACACGGTGCAACTCATGGATGACCTGGCTCTGCCAGTCGAGGTAATGCGTTAGCCGGACCTGTTTTTCGTACTCTTTTCCAAGGTTGTATGGAGGTGATGAGACGATCAGGTCAAAACTCCTGTCACCCAGGCCGCGAAGCACTTCCAGCGTGTCCCCCTCCGATACTACTATATGTTCTTTCGCGTCGAACTCGGACACAATTCCGTCCTGACGGGTCATCAGCACCTCTTCCGTCCACGCCGCATCGGTGGTGTTTTTAGTCATTTCACCGTCTCCTGAAAAGGCCTTCCCCTTGTCAGCCGGATTCTAACAGTTAAGCGATTGCTTTGTCATTTACTTTGGAAAAGCGGTGCGGCAGACCGTATTCCTTTCTCCAACACCGCTGTGTAAACCGCAATCATCTCGCGCACGACCCGGTCCATGTTGAACTGTGCGAGGATGGCCGCCCGGCCCTGCCTGCCCAAACGCCGTGCCTCATCGGGATGTTCCAGAAGCGACTGCAGCGCCCTGGTCAGCCCGTTCGGGTACCCGGGATCATACAGGAGGCCGCCGCCGGTGGCGTTGACAATTTCGGGATAGGAGCCCTCGGCGGGCTGCACCACGGGCACACCCTGCGCCATGGCCTCCAGCAGTTGCAGGCCGAAGGCCTCGCCGCCGGGGACCGGCACGGACAGCACCGACAGCGAGCGGAGGAATTCGCCGCGCTGTGCCAGTTGGAAATCTTCAATGAACTCCACCGCGTCGCCCATGCCCCCGCCGCGCAGTTTCGCCTGAATCTCCTCGCGGAAACGCTGGTCGGCGGGCGTGCAGCCGCCGGTGGCGCGCAGGCGCAGGTTTTTGAACCGGGGCAGGCGCTTGAGCGTGATGAAGGCGTCCACCAGCAATCCCAAACCCTGGCCGCGGCTGAGCCGTTCGAGGAAGCCGATGACCGGCGGGTCGAAATCCAGCGGCGCAGGGGCGGCGTCGTCTGTCTCGACGCCGGGGAAGACGACGGAGACGCGATCCGGAGCGAGGCCCATGCGGGTGGTCATGCGTTCGGCATACCACGTGCTTGTGGAGACAAATCGTGACACGCATTTTGCGTTCTCCGAAATGGCCTCCCATACATACCCGCCGTAGGGCGGGTGCATGGCATCGATCCAGGGTTCCTCATCCTGCAGGCTGCACACGATGGGCACGTCAACCGCGTCCTTGATTGCCGGCGCAAAGCCGAGCAGCAGCGCGTTGGAGACGTGGATGATGTCCGGCTTGTCCTGTCCGGTAAGCCATTCCAGGAAGCGGTCGAATTCCTTCTGCTGGTTGCCGCGCCTGCCGCGCAGCATGGAGAGCGTCATCGGGCCGAGGTCGGCCGCGTTGGTGGACTGTTCGCGTGCGGCGGCCTGCCGCAGCACCCACGGCGAGTCCAGGAGGCGGTCCAGCCATTGCGGCATACTGCGCAGGAACGGGAGCTTCTCGCGCAGGTACATGTTCACGCCGCCGAAGAAGATGGGGGCCTTTGCGCCCACGCTGCCCTCCTCGCCGAACATGGGCAGATAGAGGGGAACCATAATCACGTCATGGCCGGCTTTG
>CAZOMH010000431.1:0-4589 GCA_964580415.1 uncultured Nitrospirales bacterium | reverse complement strand
TGGTGGATCCCGTCGCAGTACTGCGCGATCTGCTGGTGCACGTCGTAGCTGTCGCGAGCTTCGATGCCGATGATGGTGGTCTTGTACATGATCACACCCCTTCGTACGCGGGTTCGCCGGGAATCAGCATGGTGTCCGGCACGTTCGTTTCCGCTTTTGCGGGAATGGTTGTCTCTTTCATTTCAGCCACCTCCTCATGGGTTGGTTGTTGTTCCTGGTTGCACTTCTTCGGCTAGCCGACGCTCACGGCGATTTGCTTGGGCTTGGACGCCGCATGCTTGGGCAGCGTCAGCAGCAGCACGCCGTTCTTGTAGTCGGCCTTCACCTGATCCCCGTCGATCTCGGTCGGCAGGGTCAATGTGCGGGTGAAAGCGCCCGCACCGCGCTCATTGCGGTGAAACGCCTCGGGCTTGATGTCCGGGTTGATGGCGGCCTTCGTGCCGGCGATTCGGAGCTGGTCGCGCAGGACCGACACCTCGATGCTTTGCGGATCAACTCCGGGCACAAGCGCTTCGATGAAATAACTGTCTTTGTCCTCGGCGAGATTGAGCGCCGGATACATCCGTGATGCCGCGCCCGTGAACAGGCCGCGCCCGAAAACACGGCGCACCGGGTCGTACTGGTCAAAAACGCGCTCCATTTCGCGGCGGACTACTTCCAAATTCTGGAAGGGGTCCCAGTATACAGTTGCCATGATACGTTCTCCTTTGTCTTTTGCCCCGTGTCGCGCCGGGGTTGTTTCAGATTTTGTCTGCCGGGCTACTGGCCCGACAACCTGAAGGAAGCAAGGCCCATGCCAAGATGTGCCCCCAAAGTGGTTGCTTCCGTAAGTAGTTACATAAAAAGGACATGCGGTAGTGGGATATGCTGTGAAGCGTTGGCCAATGGCCGCTTCAGGCCGAAAACAGCGTCACAGAACGAAACACCTGTTTCAGGATGAAGCAGAAGCCAAGCGTTCTTGATCCCGGCGGGGTTTCCGAGCTGTGTTTCCGAACCGGGGTCGTCCCTTCTCGATGGCCGCCCGTGTCCTTCTCGTCTTTCACCTTACGGCTTGGACACCAGAAAGGGGCCCAATGCGAGCGCATCCAGCCCTGCGGCCAGGAAGGCGTCAACCGCCTCTCCGGGCGTGCAGACGATGGGTTCTTCGTGCATGTTGAAACTGGTGTTGAGCATGACGCCGCCGCCGGTGCGGGTGCGGTACTCGGTGAGGATGCGGTGAAACCCCGGGTTAACGCCGGGGCGCACGAACTGGGCGCGGGCAGTGCCGTCAACGTGAACAACGGAGGGGTAGCGTTCGGCCATGAGCGGGGTACACCGGAAACAAACCGTCATAAACTCGGCCGCATGACGGGCAGGTTCGGCGTCGGCCACGTAGAGATCGCCGTCTTCCGCCGGAAGGGCCGGAGCGAAGGGCATGAAGTCGCTGCGTTTCAACTGATCATTGAGGCGGTCGGGCACGGCAGGGTCGCAGGCCGGGGCGAGAATGGAGCGGTTGCCCAATGCGCGGGGGCCCCACTCCATGCGGCCGTCGAAACGGGCGACAATCCTGCCTTCTGCCAGCAATTCGGCGGTGCGCGCCTCAATGCTGCCGGGCCGCCCAAAGGCAAGGCCCTTCTCACGCAGCACGGCCTCAAGCACATTCTCATCAAACACATCGCCCAAGAAAACATGTTCCAGCTTGTGCGGTTCCACGACGCCGCGCGCGGCAAGCGCACCGAGCGAGAGTCCGCCGTCGCCCATGTTGGGACAGATGAAGATGGCGTCCGTCTCGGGCAGTTCGTGCAGACGCTGGTTGAGTTTCACATTGGCAAACACGCCGCCGGCCAACGCCAAATGGTGCAGGCCGCTCCTGCGCAAGTGGTCCCGGGCAATGGAAACGACAAGGTCCTCGAGAATACGCTGGGCCCAGGCGGCCACGTCCTCGCGGGAGTACCTGCCAAGCAAAGCGTCCTTCGCCCATGCCACGCCCGCGCGTCCGTGGGGACCGGTATAACGCAGTTGGTTTCCCCGGAGTGAAAAGGGCGCGGGCAGAGTCACGCGGGCGGAATCGCCCACGGCGGCCAAACCGGTGAGTTTGCCTTCATCGCGGCAGGGCACAAAGCCGTAGGCCTCGGTCAGTATCTCGAAAAACAGGCCGAAAGAATCACGCGAGGGCACGGCCCAGACCCGCTGCGGCAATCCCGGCCGCGAATACCGCGACACGGTCAGCGACAGGCCGTCGCCCATGCCGTCGGCGGTAACGCACAGCGCTTCGCCGAATCCGGACAGCGTGCAGGCGGCGGCGGCGTGGGCCTCGTGGTGGTCCACAAAATCGACGGCGGCGCCGGGACACAATCCGGGCAGACGGCGGCGCGCGAGTTTTGGCAGCAGCCACCGGACCCAGTCGCGGACGGCGGCGTCGGGGGCGGCGTGCGACATGGGCGTGAGGAAGGTGGCCGCATCGGCAAGGTTGCGCAGGAAGGAATCGCGCTTTTCCCGCTTGACGGCGTAGGACCAGTCGTGCAGCGCGGGGAACAGGCGCACGGGCAGCGGCGGTGTTGTCAGCCCGGAAATGCAGACACGGTCCATATCGGCGAGCGTCGCGCCGGTATGGCGCAGCGCGGCCTCCAGTGCCCGGTGCGGAAAACCGCCCTCGTTCTTGCGGCGGGTATAGCGCTCCTCGTTGGAGGCAAACAGGATGCGCCCGTCCGCGCAGACGGCGACGCCCGCATCGAACAGGTCCTCGCTGATGCCCAGGGAAAGCGTCATTCCGCAAGCCTCCGCAGCGCGCCGAAAACAGCGCCGGGGCGCATGGAAAAGAGCATGGCCAGTTCCACCACGGGACCGCACCAGCACTGGGCACAGCCGGGCAGTGCGGGTGTCCGGGCAAACTGCTCCGTGATGGAAGCGTCCGGCCCGCCGCGGCCCTCCGCGACGGTCCGCGCGAACTCGCACTGGTGGCATGCCAGCAACCGGCCGTCGGGCTCAACCACCGCCATGATTTTGCCCGCGCCGCACCAGACGGGTGTGTTTTCAGGCCAGTGGGCCAAGTGCCGCAGCCCCGCCGCGGAATTGGCCACCGGACGGCCGGCGCGCTTGAGTTCGATCAAACGGGTGATGGTGTTTCTGTACGCCTCCCGTTCCGGGGCGATGGGGTTGGGTTGCGCGGAGGAATCGAGCCAGACCGTGGCCGGCTGAAACATGACCGGCACGTCCATCGATTCGGCCAGCGCGACCACCTCGGCCACGCTTTGAAGGTTCACGCCGGACAGGGTACACAGGAACGACACGGGAACGCCCGTGTCGCGGCAGACACGGGCCGCCTCGAGCGTATGGTCGAAGGCCCCGGAACCCCGGGCCTCGTCGTGAACGGCGCGCGGACCGTCGAGGCTGAGGTTGACATGGCCCGCGAGACGCACCACGTCCATGCGGTGCGGAACGAGCCAGCCGTTGGTGCTGAGAAACGGTTCAAAGCCCAGTTTGCGCGCATGGGTCATGATCTCGCCCATATCGGCGCGCAACAGCGGCTCGCCGCCGCCAAAAGTAATCCAGCGGGCGCCCAGCGCCCACAACTCGTCAAGGCCGCGCAGCATGCCCGCCGTGTCCAAATCCTCCTGGTGCATGTCGCAGGCGCCGCAATAGCGGCAGCGCAGATTGCAGCGGAAGGTCACATTCCACGACACGAACAGCGGCACCCGTTTTCCAAGCAGGTGGATGCGGCCCAGCGCCGCGGCGGCATGCGCCGCGCGGCGTGCTGCACGCAAGAGATTATTGGACATTTTTGCTCGTCGGCATGTCGCCGGACACCTCCTGAACATCGGCCGCGCGGTCCAACCACATCAGAACCGCCCGGCCCGCCGGAATCCAGGCACAAGAAGGCACCAACCGAAATGAGGACGATGCTAGGGCGGGAAGCGCAAAGGCGATTATGCAATGACGGCACTTCCCGCAAACCATGAACGTCGTACTTCGGCGGACATACACACCCTCTTGCGACCGTATCATACACGGCGGCGGAGGTGTCGCGGTATTTTGACGCCACGGCGCCGGCGGCGGCAATTCAAGCGTGGCGTTGCGGGCGGGGAAGTGGTATGCTTTGTTCCGTTTCCGCCTGTGCGCGCCGGGCAGCGGCGCGCGTTTACGGCGGTCCACGAGGAGGATCGAGCATGAACGTGGCAATTATCGGCTGCGGCGGCATGGGCGCGTTGCACGCGCAAATGGCCGCCAACTGCGGTCACAAGATCGTGCTGTGCGCCGATTCGGTGCGCAAAGCGGCGGTGGCCCTGGCGGAAAAGTACGGCGCAAAAGTCTCCGCCGATCCCCTGGCGGCGGTCGCAGCCAGGGGGGTGGACGTGGTGGCCATCGCCACTCCGACGCCGACCCATCTGCCGCTCATCCAGGCGGCGGCCGCGGCCGGAAAGAACATCTTTTGCGAAAAGCCGTTTTCCCTGAATGTGGCGGACTGCCGGAAGGCCATCGCCGCGGCAAAGAAGGCGAAGGTGAAACTCTTCGTCGGACACGTGGTGCGCTATTTCCACGAGTTCGAGGCGATGCGCGCCAAGGCGCAGTCGGGTGAAATCGGCGAGGCCGGCTGGGTCAGGATTTCGCGC
>CAZOMH010000430.1:0-4618 GCA_964580415.1 uncultured Nitrospirales bacterium | reverse complement strand
GCAACTGGGCCAATCCGGCCACATACTCCACGTCCTGCTTGGTAATCTTGCTCATGATCTTCCTTTCCAAAAAGAAGGGGGGCAGGAATGGCATAAGAATAGCACATCACCACAGGTGGTGTCCAAGGCGTAAGCCTTACTTGTGCGAGAACTTGCGCATATTTAGCAGTTTGCCGGGCCGGGGGGAGGGAGTTCTGGTAAGCATGGGAGGAATGAGAGGTATGGGAAGAATGGGAGGGAGAACTTTGGCAGCCTCCAGTCCGGTCATTGTCCATTGTCAACTGTCAATTGTCCGCTATCCCGCCAACTCCTCCCACTCGGCGTACAACTCCTGCAAATCCTGCTTCATCCCGTCGTATTCGTCCTTGAGTTCCTGGGCCTTGGCGTAGTCGGTGGGGTCGAGCGCGGCGAAATCTCCTCCCGCTCCCGCTCGCCCTTTCCCATTCAGCAACGGCGGATAAGGTTGCGTTCGGACACGCTCGCGTATTACAATTGTGTCATGACAGTAATACGGGAGTAATGCACGATGAAGACGGTATCGTTGAAACTGTCCGAGGAGCAGTCCCGCGCGCTGGTGGGGCTGGCCAAGGCGCAGGGTTCCACGCAGTCCGAGGTTATCCGAATGGCGCTGGACTCCTATGCGGCCGGCAGGAGCGGCACGGGGCGCGGTTCCTGTCTTGATTTGGCCGGCGAACTGGTCGGGGCTGTGGATGCCGCCGCCGACCTGTCCACGCATCCGAGGCACATGAAGGGGTTTGGCGGGTGAAACCGGTGGTTTTTCTGGACACCGGACCGTTGGTCGCCGCCATCAACCGTCGGGACAAACACCATGCATGGGCGCGGCTTCAACTGGCGGAATTGTCTCCGCCGCTGCTTTCCTGTGAGGCGGTGCTGGCCGAGGCGTGTTTCCTGCTGCGCACCGCCCCGGGCGGCACCGATGCGGTGCTCGAACTGGTGCGCCGCGGTGTGATCGAGGTTTCATTCCATGCGGGTGACCATGTGGTACCCATCGCGCGTTTGATGAAGAAATACGCCGACATGCCCATGTCCTTTGCTGATGCCTGTCTCGTGCGCATGAGCGAGATTCATGCCGAAAGCCGAATATTCACCCTGGACGGGGACTTCCGGCAGTACCGGCGGCACGGCCGGCAGGTCATCCCGCTGCTGTTTCAGTCGAATACATAATTCGAGTGCGGGTCATTTCCCGCCCCCCTGAGCAAGCCCAATCGCCCCCAAACCGCGCCTAACTGCCCATACCTCTCGCCGATCCTCCGGCTCCCGTTCCCACCAGACCCAAGACCCAGCCCCCATCCTCACCCCGCCAGTTCTTTCCACTCAAAGTACAAGTCCTGCTTCATCCCGTCGTATTCGTCCTTCAGTTCCTGGGCCTTTTACCGCCCTCTCTTCCAGTTCCATTCATCGGTTTAATCTTGGGTTGGAATCGCCGGTTCCGCGGACGTGGGACCCGCCATCGCATTCAACGGCGCTTCGGCAAGGAAAAGGCGGTGCCGTTTTTGGCCGGTGATTTCCTTGAGCAGACCCTGCTCCACCCAGAATTCTGCGCCGCGGCTCGTTTTCGTGAATGTCGTGCCGGTTCGGGCGCAGTACTTGCTGATGGAAAAAAACGGGTTGCCGAAAAGTTCATCCAAGATGAGGCCCGCAGCCTGCGGCGGGTGCTTGGCCTGTTTGAGCCGGTCCCGGTAACTATCATACAGACCAAGAATTCGCTTGGTGTCTTCCAGTGCCGCCCGTGCCTGCTGGCGCACGCCGCGCAGGAAATACTCCAGCCATTCCCGCCACTGTCCGCGCTGACTGACACCAAGCAGCAGCCGGTAATACTCATCCCGGTTCTCATCGAAGAAGCCGGAGAGATACAGTAGCGGCTGCGACAAACACCGTTGCGAGCAGAGATAGAGCGTTATCAGCAGCCGCCCGATGCGGCCATTGCCGTCCAGGAACGGGTGGATCGCCTCGAACTGGTAGTGCAGAAAGGCCAGCTTGACCAGCACCGGCTCAGGCGTGTCCGCATTCAGATAGTTTTCCCATGCGCCCAGCGCCCGCTGCATTTCGTCCGGAGGCGGCGGCACAAAGGTCGCGTCCGCCAGCGTCGCGCCCGGCCTGCCGATCCAGTTCTGGCTGCGGCGGTATTCACCGGGTGTTTTGGTTACATCCCCGCCGCGCACGCCGCTGAGCAGCATGCCGTGCAGTTCGCAAATCAGCCGACTGCTTATGGGCAGTGTTTCCAGCCTGGCCAGCCCTGTTTCCAATGCACGCACGTAATTGGCCACCTCCATCACGTCCGGCCGTTTGGGCTCCTCATCCTCCTGGGCTTCAAGCAGTGCCAGTTCGTCCATTTCGGCGATGGTGTTTTCGATGCGGGAACTCAAAATGGCCTCCCGCCGCAGATAGGGGCGGATCAGCAGGTGGGGGTTCGGCAGTAGTCGGCCCGTGCCCGACAGTTCCGCCATGGCCCGGTCCGCTTCCGACAACAATCCCGTGAGCGCCCAGTCCGCCTCCAGCTTTGGCGGCAGGGGGGCCGGATGGAAGGCCAGATAGCCGCCCGGAACCGGAAGACAGGTTCCCGCTCTCGTTGAAACGAAATCATCCTGCTGCATCGCTTGTGGCTCCCTTGACCAACAACCCCATGTTCTTATTAGCACGAAATAGAACAAATGATAATAAGCGCAACACTCATTATTATGAAAAGACATTCGAAGCAATACGCCACTCGCATATTATCACCAAATCACCAAATCGATAATAAACGAAGACTATATTATCGCATTGTCAAGAAAACGATAATATAAGAATTTCCGTTATCGTGCGTGATAATACGTACGCAAATGGATCGACATACCCATCATCATATAATCCAAAGGAAAGACAGCGCATATATTATCATATTGTAAAGAAAACGATAATATATAATTCTCTGTTATCGTGCGTGATAATACGAGGCACAGGGAGCGGTCCTTGCGGGTGCGGTAGTCCTGCCAGTCGTGGTGAAAGGGCTGGCCCGGCTGCCAGTCGAAATCGACCGCCCAGAAGTCGATGAAATCGTAGCCGCTGCTGACCGCTCGCTCCATCAGCGCCGCCAGTTTATTGTCGGGCACCTCGGCTAGGGCGCATGCGGCGAGGGCCACTCCGCGTACGACTCCGGCGAAAGGCGGGGACAGACAAGCCTTTCAAACTGCCGAAAGGCGAATCAGTCCCTGTTTTTCGCTGGCGGTTTCCTCACCCCGCCAACTCCTCCCACTCGGCGTACAACTCCTGCAGGTCCTGCTTCATCCCGTCGTATTCGTCTTTGAGTTCCTGGGCCTTGGCGTAGTCGGTGGGGTCGAGCGCGGCGAAGCGGTGGCTGAACTCTTCGATGAGCCCCTCCATCGCGGCAATGTCCGCCTCCAGCTTTTCGATGCGCTTCTTGTCTTTGCGCTGGTCGCGGTCTTTGGCCTTTTTCTTCTCCCGTTCCTCGGTCTCCCGGCGAATGCGCAGCACCTCCTCGGTGGACTTGATCTCCCGCTCCTCCTCCTCCTGCTTGTTCTTCCAGCGGTAATGCGTGTAGTTGCCGAGGTGGACCGTGGCCGTACCGTTTTCGAAGATAACCAGCTTGTCCACCAGCTTGTCGACCAGCGTGCGGTCGTGGCTGGCGAGGATGATGCTGCCCTCGTAGGCGGACAGCGCCATTTCGAGCGCTTCCCGCGAGGCGATGTCGAGATGGTTCGTGGGCTCGTCGAGCAGCAGCAGGTTCGCCCCGCTCAGGATGAGCTTGCCCATCGCCACCCGCGCCAGCTCGCCGCCGCTCAGCGTGGCTATGGGCTTGAACACGTCGTCGCCGGTGAACAGGAAACGTCCCAGAAAACGCCGTCCCTGCTCGGGTTTCCAGCCGGGCTTCATCGACATGATCTCGCCCAAAATGTCATTGGCGCGGTTCACGTTATCATGGTTCTGCTCGAAGAATGCGAGCGACACCTTGTGGCCCAGCTTAACCTCGCCGCCCGTGCCGCCGTGCTGCCCCGCGATGTGGCGGAGCAGCGTCGTCTTGCCCGTGCCGTTGGGGCCGATAATGCCCACCCGCTCGCCGCGCCGCACGGTGAACGAAACACCGTTGTACAGCTTCAGCGGACCATAGGCCATGGACATGTCGCGCGCGTCCAGCACCAGTTCTCCGCTGCGCGCCACCTCACCCAGCCCGAACGACGCCTCCGACGCTTCCGGCGGCGGCGCGTCCACCTTTTCCAGGCTGTCCAGCCGCTTGATCCGGCTCTGGACCATGCGCGCCTTGGTGCTCTTGTACCGGAACCGGTCGATGAGCGCCGTTTCCTTGCGGATGAAGTCTTCCTGCTTCTCAAAGGCCTTCTGCTGCTGCTCCCGGAGCAGCGCCTTCTTGCCGACGTAAAAGTCGTAGTTGCCCGAGTAGTCGATGAGTTCGCCCCGCTCCACCTCGATAATGCGCTCCGTCACCGAATTCAGCATGCGTCGGTCGTGGGAGATGATCATCACCGCTTCGCGGCAGTTCCGGATGTACGCTTCGAGCCACTCCCGGGCTTCCATGTCCAGGTGGTTTTCCGGCTCGTCCAGCAGGAGCAGGTCCGCATCCTGGAGCAGCACCAGCGCAAGC
>CAZOMH010000429.1:0-4621 GCA_964580415.1 uncultured Nitrospirales bacterium | reverse complement strand
CCTGCCTGTGATGGACCTGGTGGCGGAGCACTGCCAGAAGCTGCTGGTGTCGGCGCACCCCGACGCGATGCTGATCGGCTGGACCATGGGCGGCCATCCTTCGCCCAATCTTGAGGTGGTGCGCGAGACGTACACCATGGCGGAGCCGACGGTGGACAAGGTGCTGGACAGGCTGGCGGTGGAACGCTTTGGCGCGGAGGGCGCACCCCATGCGCGCAGGGCGTGGACCATGATGAGCGCGGCCTACCGGGAGTATCCATTTCACATCGGCGTGGTGTATACGAGCCCGGTCCAGTGCGGTCCGGCCAACCCGCTGTATCCGGTAAAGACAGGATACAGCGCGACGATGTGGGGCATTCCCTACGACGATCTGGACGGCTGGCGCGGCCCCTATCCGCCGGAGGTGTTTGCCGCGCAGTTCGAGAAAATCGCCGACGGCTGGCGTCCCGGCATCGCCGAGCTCGATGCGGCCGTGTCGGCCGCGCCGGAGGAGCGGCGTGAAGAAGTGCGGACCGATGTGCGGTTTGCCCGTGCGGCGGCGATTCATTTCCAATCCGTGGCGAACCAGACGCGGTTCACGGCCGCGCGTGATGCGCTGGCCGCAAAGGGCGACGGGATTTCCGCTGAGGAACGGAGCCGGTTGAAGGCGGGGATGCGCAAGGCGGCGGAATCGGAGATCGCGCTGGCGCGGGAACTCTTCGCACTGTCACGGGAAGATTCGCGGATAGGGTTTGAGCCGTCCTGCCAGTATTTCTACCTGCCGCTGGATATGGTGGAGAAGGTAGTCAATTGCCGGTGGGTGCTGGAAGGGATTGGGGAGTAGCCGGGAACTGGAAAGGAAGGGACGGGGCGCTATGCTATACTTCGCACGGGAAATCCGGATTGTTTTGGGTGTCAAAAGGAGCCTGTGCATGAACATGTTGCGCGCGGTCTTTGGCGGGTTGCCGGTGGCGATGATTGCGGTCCTGATGGCCGCGCCGGAGGGGGCCTTGGCGGCACCCATTCTGGAACGATCACTTGCCGCGCTGGAGCAGACTCCGCCGGCGTGTTCCAGCGAGTTCAATTTTATCGTGACGGGGGATTCGCACTCGAACCGTCAGTTGGTCTATCAGACCGACATGTTCAAGAACATGATCCGGGAATGGAACCTGCTCCAACCGGCCATGGTGGTCATGATGGGCGACTTGGTGCTGGGCGGTGCGGCGGACAAGGTGCCGCAACAGTGGGACCTGTTTGAGCAGGTCATCGGCGCCTGCAAGGTGCCTTATTTCTCGGCACCGGGGAATCATGACATAACGAGCGCCGAGTCGGAGAAACTGTGGCTGGAGCGCATGGGGCCCACCCACTACGCTTTTACTTACGGCAATTCACGGTTCATTGTGCTCGACAGCGAAGAAGTGGATGCGCCGGACCGCCTCTCCGACGGGCAGGTGGCCTGGTTCAAGCAGGAACTTGATTCGACCCGCGCCAGCAACATATTCGTTTTCCTGCACCAGCCCTACTTCACCGACGAGGCGGACCCGCGCACGAGCGACGAGATGTGGGAAAAACGCTGGAAGTACCTGGCCGACATCATGCACGGGCATCCGGTGCGGGCCGTTTTTGCCGGGCATATCCATGGATACCGCGACTTTGGCGTGCGTGACGGGGTGCATTACGTTATTGCCGGCGGGGCGGCCTCGCTGGGCAGCGGTTCCGGGCCGGACGGGAACTTTAATCATTACCTGCTGGTGCGTGTGCATGGCGGGGAAGTGACATGGTCGGTAATCAAACCCGGCGCAGTGCTGCCGTCCGATGTGGCCACCAATGATTATGCCGCCGAAATGACCGATATTCAGCGCCGTCTGGTCTTTTGCGGGGAGATTCCGGTTCCGTTGGGCGAACCACTGGACAAAGATATCACCATCCGTATCGAGAATCCCTTTGACACGCCGTTCGATTCGTCTTTCTCGTGGGAGGTGCCGGGCGGGTGGAAAGTGGAACCGATCTCCCGGGACTATCGCGTGGACGCCAACGGAAAGACCGAACTGGCCTTTCATGTGAGCGCGGACGGTCCGGGCGCTGTGCGGTTCCCGGTTCCCAAATACAAGACCCGTTACATGAACACGAAGTACGGCCAGCCCGCGGACATCAGCGTCGAGCTGCCGCTGGTGCCGGTGGCCGAAGCCGCTCCCGCGGCGGGTCCGGTCAAGATTGACGGCGTTTTGGACGAATGGAAGACGGCCAAGGCCATTCCGGTTGACTATGTTTCGGGCTTTGAAAAGAGCAGCTATGACCCCGCCGATCTGAGCGGTCAATGCAGGATTATGTACGACGACAAGAATCTGTACGTTTCCTTCGATATCACCGACAACGATCACGTTCAGCCGTACGGCGGCGACATTGTGTGGCTGGCGGACGCGATTGAACTGGGCATCGACCGCTGGGGCTGGGGCTTCTCCCTGACGGAGGCCGGGCCGGAGGTGTTTCTGTACAAAGGCGGCGAAAACACTTCCGCGGAGACGGTTAACAGGGACGTTCCGCTGGCCGTGCGGCGCGGCGCGGGGCACACCATTTACGAGGCGGCATTCCCCGCCGCCATGGTCGGGCCGCTGGCGCTCAAAGCGGGCAGCGATTTCCGTTTCCGCGCCCAGGTTGCCGATTTGGACCATTCGGGCGTCAAGCACAGCCTGTCCCTTTCACCGGGCGGTGACTGGTCTTCGGGCATAAAAATCGTGCTCAACAAATAGCGCCACAGCGCCGGGAATCACAAGAAGGGACTTGCATGTTCAGACCGCGGGCGTTGAAAAGAGGCGGTCCATTGGATTCTGCGCAGCGCTTTATGCCCGGACTGGCGGTGGTTCGCGGTTACCGGCGCGAATGGCTGCGCGCGGATATTCTGTCCGGCATCGGTGTTTGCGTGGTGATGATCCCCTCGGTGATTGCCTATGCCAACCTGCTGGGTATCAACCCGCAGCACGGTCTTTATGCCGCGCTTGTGGGTTTGCTGGTGTACCCCCTTTTCAGCAGTTCTCGCCAAGTCATTGTCGGGCCTGACATCGCCATCACGCTGCTGATCGCCGCGGCGGTGGGGCCGTTGGCGGGTGGAAACCCGCATTACGCCGCCGTGCTTTCCGCGGCGGTTGCCCTGCTGAGCGGGGGGCTTTTGCTGCTGGGCGCCCGGGCGCGGATTGATGTGGTGGCCGATTTCCTGTCCAAGCCGGTCCTGGTGGGCTATATGTCCGGGGCTGCGCTGATTCTTGTGGCGTCGCAGTTGGACAAACTGTTTGGCGTGCCGCTGAAGCAGGTCAACTTCTTTCCGCGCCTGCTGGAACTGGCCGGAAAGCTGCCGGAGACCCATGCGCCCACGCTTGTCATCGGGCTTGTCCTGCTGGCGCTGCTTGTGCTGCTTCGGCGCTTCGCGCCCCGGGTGCCCGGGGCGCTGGCGGTCTTCATTCTCGCGCTGGGCGTGTCGCTGGCGGCAAATCCGGGTGAACGCGGGATTGCCGTTGTGGGGACATTTCCGGCCGGGCTGCCGCACTATTCCTTTCCGGGCATGGGACTTGCCGTGTTCCAGGAGTTGCTGCCAGCCGCGCTGGGTATCGCATTGCTGACCTATACGGAGGGGATACTTTTGGCGCGGGCCTTTGCGGCCAAGAACGGGTACGAGGTGGATGCGAAACAGGAACTCGTGGCGCTGGGCTTGGCGGATATTGCGACGGGACTGTTCCAGGGATTCTCCGTGACGGGCAGCCAGGCGCGCACGGGCATCAACGACGCTTCGGGCGGCAAGACGCAGCTTGTGAGTCTGGTGGCAGCCGGCACGCTGGCGGTCTTCCTGCTGTTTCTGACGCCCGTGATTGCGCGGGTGCCGCTGGTGGCGCTGTCGGCCATGCTGATTCACGCGGGATTCGGGCTGGTGGAGTTTGACGCGATGAAGCGCATCTACCGCTTCTATCCGCGATCGGGGCTCATGGCGGTGCTGACGACGCTCGGGGTGCTGGTGGTCGGCGTGGTGCCGGGCATCCTGATCGGCGTGGCCGCGTCGCTCATCGACATGATTAACCGTGTTTCGCGTCCGCCGGACGCGGTGCTGCAACTGGTGCCGGGGCACGGCTATCACGATGTGGGCGATGTGTGGCTGGCGCAAACCGTGCCCGGTCTGATTGCGTACCGGTTCTATGCGCAGTTGATGTTCTCCAACATCGGCCATTTTGTGGGGCGTGTGCGCGAACTCGTGGCGGCCAGCCCGACCCCGCTTCGGTGGTTTCTGGTGGACGCCCAGGCGATCACGGATATTGACGTAACAGCCCTGGACGCATTGCAGCAGTTGGAGGATGAACTGAAGCGTCAGGGCATCGCCCTGAAGATTGCCCGCGCCAACCGTCCGTTGCGCGAGATTTTGGAACGCACCGGCATTACCCGGGAGATTGGGCAGGAGAGTTTCTTCCCGTCCGTGCATGAGGCCGTGGCGGCGTTTGAGCGGTCGGGGAAAGCGTAGTGCATCATTTGAATCGCGGCGGACATGGCACCGGTTCTTGTGGCACGGGCGTCCCGCCCATGTGCCCGGACACTGCGTTCCGCAAATCGTAGACGCGGCGTCCCCGCCGCGTTCTGAGAACGACCTGGGTTCCTGAAAGAA
>CAZOMH010000428.1:0-4629 GCA_964580415.1 uncultured Nitrospirales bacterium | reverse complement strand
AGCCTCACTGTGGCGGCAGACGGTCCGGGGACCACGCTGGCCGCGCCGGGCACGTACTCTTACCTTGCGGGGCGGGAATTCTCCTATTTTGCACAGCCCGACACCGGCAAGTTTTTCGGAGGGTGGACGGCCAAGACCGAACAGGGCGGCACCATGACACCGGTCAGCCAGACCTTCGTGACGACCACGCTCAGCGACACGCTGACGACGAACGGCGAGTTGACGGCGCATTTTGGCGACACGGGCCACACCATCAACGTGTTTCCCCCCTCAGGAAACGGCACCTTGGTTTATCCGAACCCCGGTCTCTATCCGCTGGCCGACGGCACAACCTTCACCCTGAGCGCCACGCCTGACGCCGGATCGAATTTCGCCGGCTGGAAGGACAGTTCGGGCGGTATTGTATCCACGAGCCCTGATTTTGACGTCACGGTTTCGGCCGACGAATCCTACCAGCCCGTTTTTGTTCTGGCAGGCTTCACGCTGACCATGATCAAGGCCGGTGCGGGCAATGGCACGACCTCGCCCGAGTCCAGTGTGCCGCCCGGCTCGGCGTATATCTATGTGGCGGGTCTTGTCAAGGTGCTGACCGCGGCGCCGGCCTCCGACTCCGTGTTTGCCGGCTGGAGCGGCGATTTGCCCGCGGGAGCCGATCCGCAGGACAAGACGCTCGTTGTCACCATGGACCAGGACCGCGCCATCACGGCCACTTTTGCGCCCGCCGACTTCACCCTTACGGTGGAGGTCGGCGGCACGGCCAATCCGGTGAACGTGACGCCGGCGCCCGGCGTTTACGGCTGTCTCTCGGGACAGCAGGTGAGTCTTGCCGCGCTTCCGGCGGACGGGAGCCCGGCGGCGTTTTCCTACTGGAGCGGCGGCGCGGTTTCGGGCACCTTCTTTGCCACAGTAACGATGGACGGAAACAAGACGGTAACCGCGAACTTCACCGACGACACTTCCGGCAGCAGGCAATTGACGGTGACTCCGACGGCGGGCACGGGTGCCGGCACCATGTTCCCGTTGGCACCCGGCACCTACCGGATTGCCGCGAATTTCGAAATGAAATTCGGGGCCAATCCCAATCCGGGCAGCTACTTTGGCGGGTGGACCGGCGATTACGCCGGCCTCAACCTGCCGCCGCAGCAGTTGAGTGTGCTCATGGACCAGGACCACACGCTCGGCGCGTCCTTCAGCAACACCGGCGCCGTCGTGACGGTCATAAAAGAGGGGCAGGGCGACCTCTTTCCGGTGGAGGGCACCTATGCCTTTGCCGACGGCCTGCAGGTGGTGTTCAAGGCGTCGCGCATCAATTCCACCTGGCTCTTTGACAGTTGGCGCGACGGTCTCGACAACATTATCGACAAGAGCAACCCCCACACGCTGACGGTCAGCGGAACCGCGCCGGTCACGTTCAAGGGGGTGTTCATGGAGGACACGCTCGCGCCGGAGATTGTCGCCTGCGCGCCCGACACGACGCTGGAGCCGGACGCGGGCTGCGAATGGAAGCTGGCCGACTACACGGGTTCCGTCAGCGCGACGGACAACTACGGTCCGATAGCGATGGTGCAAAGCCCTTTAGCAGGAGCGACCATCACCGGGGTGACTACGGTGACTATCACGGTCAAGGACCAGAGCACGGCCAGCCCAAACGCCACCTGCTCCTTCACAGTCACGCCGGTTGACACGCGGTTCCAGTGTTCCACGCCCGCGTACAACGTGGACCAAAACGGCGATCAGGTCATCGACCTGGCGGAACTGATGCGCATTGTCCAGTTCTACAACTCGCCAAGCGGCGCCTACCACTGTTCGCCGACGGCCGGGGCCACGGAGGACGACTTTGTGCCCGGCCCGAACGACACGCTCCACAGTTGCGCCCCCAGCGCGGCCGACCTCGACGGTGACTTTGCCGTCTCGTTGACCGAGGTGATGCGCGTTATTCAGTTGTTCAACGCGGACGGATACTTCATCTGCGGCAGCCAGTCGCCCGACGGCGACGGTATTTGCGCGGGCCAGCCGGCCCGGGTGCGGCTGGTCAATGCGGTCCAGGGCGGGCTCTCTGTCAACCTTTGCGCGGACGGAACGGCCGATTCGGCGGCGGTTGTCTACAGCCAGGCCATGCCGTATCTGGATGTAACCGGGGCCTCCCATAATTTCGGTGTGATTGCCACGACCGGCGGCGATTGCAGTGCGCCGCTGCTCAGCACGGTTCTTGACCTGTTCGCGGGCAACAAGGAAACACTGATCTTTGGCGGACCGTCCGCTTCACCGGTTCTGGTCCCCTTTGCGGACGACCCGACCACGCCGCAGACGGGATTTGCCCGTGTGCGTTTCATCCACATGGATCCTGCAATCGCCGCCACGGTGGACCTGCGTTCCTCCGCCGATTCGGGTGTTGTGTTCAATGATGTCGCCTACGGCACCAGTGGCGGCTACATTGAGCTGGCGGCGGGAGCCCATGGGTTCTATCTGACCGACGCGGGCGGCGCGCTTCTCCTTGACGGCATTGCGATGACCCTGGCCGACGGGGATATCGCCACCCTGCTCATCGCCGGCGGTTCGGGCGGTATCAATCCGTTGGTCATTGCGGAATAACCCCCGGCACACGGCAGGAAAGCGGCGGCGGAGTCATGAGACTCCGCCGCCGCTGTTTCTATTCGCGCACAGCGGTTTGTCCGACGGCCCCAGGTACGGCGGTTGGGACCTCTTGATCCCGGCGGGTCTTTCGGTCTTTCTTTCGGGTCCGGGGCAGGCACTTTCGGGGGTTTGCTCCCCGATTCCTGGTCGTGCTCGGGCAATCGCTTGATCCGCCGCGTTGCCTTGCCCCCGAAAGATATTGCCCAATAATGGCCGCAGATGGAGCGAAGCGGAAAAAGGAACGGGGGCCTTTCCCTGCCTGGCACGGGTTCCCTCGGTTGCCTGTGGCTTCCATGTGTGATCTCTCCGGGGCCAAGCACGTCAGCACCCGCACAAGAAATGCCCGTTGCGCTCTCGCTCGTGTTCGGCATTCTTGAGCGGTTCCCCGCAAGCCGAACAGAAACTACCCCTTTGTCTCGGCGCGGATTGCCGCCGCCTGGTCGAAAATTTCCTGACGGGGAATGCCGGCCGCTTCATACAGGGCAAAGATGTTCTCGTCCGGCGTCTCCGGCGGGATGGTGTGCGAGGCGGCCAGAATGTAGCCGCCGCCGTCGGCGGTCATGCCGCCGACCAGGCGTTCGGTGGCACGGCGCACTTCGTCGGCCGTGCCGTTGGGCAGCACGCCCTGCGTGTCCACGCCGCCCATGAAACTGAGCTGTGCGCCGAATTCGCGCTTGAGGTCGGGCGGGTCCATGCCGGGGCAGTTGCACTGTACCGGGTTGAGGATGGTGATGCCGATTTCGATGAGGTCGGGGATGATGTCGCGCAGCGCGCCGCAGCAGTGGTAGGCCACCGGCAAATCATGCCGCAGCCCCACATCGACGATCCGGGCCAAATGGGGTTTGACGAGTTCGCGCCAGAGGGCCGGGCTCATCATGAGCGCCTGCTGCCCCGCCACATCGTCCCCCGTCCACAGCCAGTCCACGTCGAACCGCTCGCAGGCGGCCACGGACAGCATGACCGAGAAGTCGGCGCAGCGGGCGAACATCGTGTCGGCCACCTCGCGGTTCATGGCCATGTCGAGCATGGCATCCTCCATGCCGCGCAGCCGCCAGTACATCTCGAACACGCAGGGGGACACGTCGACGCCGATGAAGTCATCGCCCCGGTGTTCCAGCACGGGCAGCATGCGCTGCATCAGGAATTCCATGCGGTCCGCCGGAAAGCGGTAGCGCAACACCTCCTCCGGCGGCAGACCCGCCAGGGGAAACCCCTCGATCTGGTTGAACGCGTCCCGCTTGACCCAGTGCACGCCCCATTCGTCGGTGTGCGCGTCGCCCTCGTTCTCGTGGACGATGCCCTCCATGGCGTAGTTGTTGTTCACCCAGGTCTGCTGGATGTCGTTGCCCATGGCCTCGGCCACGTGGTTCACGGGGATTTCCAGCAGGTCCGCCAACCGTTGTGCCGTGGAGGGGTGAAACCACATGAACACGGGCACCCGGTCCGCGGGTTCGCGCCGCAACGCGGCCAGGCTTCGTTCGCGTGAGGTCATGGTCAACTTCCCTTTCTCTTGGCACGGATGAAGAAAGATGGTTCAATAATGTGGGACAGCCGCCCTCGGCTGTCGGCCCAGAGTGTTCGTTACGGGCTGACAGCCGAGGGCGGCTGTCCCACACAAGGCCGCCGGGACGGCGGCGTTACGTAACGCAGGCGCTTGCCTGCCCGTGCCCCGATCTTTCTGCCGCGAATCGCCGCCAACAGCGGTCCGGGGGGCCGCAATGACCATGCCTCGTTGCTTCTGCCGACGCAAACACTATACCCAATCACGATGACCTACCGCACCCATGCGGGGCATGGAGGACACCGGCGGCTGCAAGGTCACCCGGCGGATAAACTTACCTGCGGCGGCGGAGAGCGCTGGCACCGCCGAGCGCGCAGGCACCGGCGAGCAGCGCAAGGCCGAGACTGGTGGCGACTGGAAGGGATCCAAACGGCACGACCGTAATGTATACCACATTGGAGTCAACGATCTCTTTGTCACCCTTCGCAGCAGTG
>CAZOMH010000427.1:0-4636 GCA_964580415.1 uncultured Nitrospirales bacterium | reverse complement strand
GAAGTGCGACAGGGCGTGGTCCGTTTCGGCCTCGGCGGCGGCGCGGAACAGCCTGGCCACCTGGGGCAGCCCGTCCTTGTCGGCCTTGCGCGCAAAGGCGGTGTACTTGCGGTTGGCCTGGCTTTCACCGGCAAAAGCTTCTTTGAGATTGTCTGTCGTGGACATGATATTTCTCCTGTGTTTGGGTTTCACGGTTAAAGCCCGACCCCCGCGGGGAGGCTGATTTCAACTGTGTTCGTACTCTTGCCGGCCTGCGGGATTGGGCCCCATGACAAAGCGCAATTCGCCGCCGCCGGCAATATCGGAATGGTCAAACCAGGTCTTGCCGAGCGGCGTTCCGTTCAGCGACACCCGCTGCACATAGACGTTCCTGGGCCCGTTGTTCTCGGCGACAACAGTCAGCGTCTTTCCTTCGCCCATCTGCATCACGGCCTTGTCGAACAGGGGCGATCCAACCTGGTACTTCGTTGTGCCGGCCACCGGGTAAAAACCGAGGGCGCTGAAAACATACCAGGCCGACAATGTGCCACCGTCGTCGTTCCCGTCCAGACCATAATACTTGTCCGCGTACTTGGTGTCGAGAATCCAGCGCACCCATTTTTGCGTGAGGTCGGGGCGTCCTGCCGAGTTGAACAGATACACCGAGAAGATGTCGGGTTCATTGCCGTGCCAGTAAAAGGGACCGGGATTCCAAACACCGACGCCTTTGGTCGAATTTTCAAAGAAGGTGGCAAGCGCCCTGACAAAGGGCTCGGGGCCGCCGAAGAGCGCAATCAAACCTTCCGGATCAAAGGGCACCGCCCAGCGCCACTGCTCCGCGCTGCCCTCGCAGTAGGCTTTCGTGTGCCTGCCGCTGAAATCGGCATAGGAAAGCAGTTGCGGTTTGAACTCCTTGAAGAAGGCGCCGTTGGAATCGCGGGGCTGGAAGTATTTCGTGGCCGGATTCCAGAGATTGCGGTAGAACCGGGCATGCCCGGCAAAGATATCCGCATCTTCCCTGTTGCCCAATGAAGCTGCAAGCCGGGAAATCGCAAAATCCTCCCAGCATATTTCCAGCGTCTTGGACACCGATTTGTCCGTCTTGTCGTCGGCCTGGTAACCCAGTTTGTTATACAGAACGGCATCGTCGCGCCCGCCAAAACGGGACCCCGCGGGAACACCCTCCAGCGCCACCTGCCGCATGGAACGGTATGCCGTCTGCACGTCAAAATCCTGAATTCCCTTCTGCCACGCCTCGGACACGGCGATATCCGCGGGCGTGCCGAACATGCAGTTGGTGTAGCCGCATCCCGACGGCCAGCGCGGCAAACACCCGCCCGCCCTGGCCATCTCCACCAGCGAGCACAGCATGTCGCGCTGCTCGCCGCGGGCGATAAGGTTGTAGAGCGGGTGTACCGTCCGAACCGTATCCCACAGCGACAGGTCGGTGTAATATTGAAACGTGCCGGCCTTCCGAACGGCCCGGTCAAAGCCGATGTAGTCGCCGTTGACATCGTTGAAAACGGTGGGCATCTGGAAGGCGCGGTACAGGGCCGTATAGAAGATGCGCTGTTCCTTTGGTGTCGCGCCCTGCACAAAGATGCGCGCGAGCCGCTTTTCCCATTCCGCGCCGGCATCATAGACGGCCGTATCAAAGCCTTTGGCGGCCGCCTCTGCCTCCAGGTTGAGCCGCGCATTGGCGATGCTCACATAGGACAAAGCCAACTGCATCTCCACCACGGTCTTTGGACCCTGCTTTGCAAAAGCCAGGTCTGCACCGATGTCCCTGCCGGACACATTGACGCTGTTCGCCGCAAGCCGCCCGGCATTCCACGTGCCGTACTTGGCAAAGGGCTGGTTGAACCGGGCCACAAAGTAGACATCCAGGCCGTCATAGCGGCCGGAGAAGGAGCCGTACAGGCGGACCATGCCCTCCAGTTCCTGCTTTTCGGGATGCACCACCGCCATGGCGTTCTCGGTGCGCCGGCCGCCGATGGCGCCGGAAATGTCAATAAGCAGGTGCGGTGTTTCATCCTTCGAAAAGGTGTAGCGGTGTACGCCGGTGCGCGGGGTGACCGTCAGTTCGGCCCGGATATCATCCTTGGGCAGACGGACGGAATAGAAGCCGGGATAGGCCTGTTCGTCGCTGTGGGAGAACCGCGCGAAACGGTTTGCCCGCACAACCATCCCGGCCACCCGCGATTCCACTGTGGGAAACACGCGGAATACGCCGCCTTCCTGCGAATCAGCCCCGACCAGCCGGGTATGGCTGAAGCCGAGAATCTTGTTGTCGCCGTAGTAGTAACCGGAGCGGTTCATTGCCTGCCAGTCGGCAAGGATGGAGGCCGTGTCCGGCCCGAGCCGGACCATGCTGAAGGGCATTGAGGCGGCGGGGGAATCGTACCCCTGCATAAAGGGCACTCCGCCGGTGCCTATAAAGGGATTAACCATGGCCGTGAGCGCGCCCGGCGCCGCGGGCGCCTCTTTGGCCGTCTGCGTGCGCGGCACGGGCGACACCACGGAATAATAGAAACCGAAAACAAACAGCACCGCCAAAACGGGCAGGCAAAGCAGGACGCAGAGAACCAGCGCCACCCATTTCAAGATGCGTTTCATGAATGAAGCCCGATAGTTGTCACATCCGTTGAACAGCCCTTAATCGACGTCGCACGGGGCAGCCGACACACACGGGGTATTGTATCCACCCACGGGGCAGGGCGCAATGCACGCACGGCAGCCCAAAACCTTTCCCGGGGCGGACCGGCCCTTCCAGTCCCAGATTGGCCGGGAACGATTTCATGATCAATCACGGACCCTGAGCGGGAAAAGGAGTGCAGTCTGGCATAACACAGACAGCACCGGCGGGGGAAATAACGGCGCTACTGTGCCGACGTTTCCGTTTCCTCCACGTAGGAAGTCCTGCTCTCGTACAGATGCAGGCGCTGTTCAAATGCCTCTGCCAATTCCTGTTTTCTTGCGTCCGGCAGGCTGGCCGCGGTCTTGACGAGTTCCAGTGCTTTTTGTTCCGCCTCCACGGCCTTGTCGAACTGGCCGTCCCGTGCATAGGCCGCGGCAAGGATGTCCACCGTCTTGGCATGCGGCTCGTCGGGCTTCATGCCGACCATGGCGATTACGCGCTGCGCGCACTCCACCGCCTTCTTGCCATCCCGACAGGCCTCATCCGCGGCGGTGGCGTAAATCCAGGCGAGACTGTTCAACGCAATGATTGCATCCGGTTTGAGCACCAGCACGCGCAGAAAGCGGGCCTTCGCCCCTTTGCAGTCTCCGAGCGCCTGCAGCACCATGCCCATGTTAATCAGGGCGGTCGGATGGTCCGGCTTCAGCGCCAGGGCCTTCTCCAGGCAGGTTTTCGCCTCCGCATTTTTCTTCTGGGAAAGGAGGGCCGCACCCAAATTGCTCAGCGCGGACAGATGTTCCGGGTCGTGTTCCAACACTTTGCGAAACAGCGGTTCCGCCTCGCTGTACCGGGCCTGCGCCTGCAAAATGACCCCGAGATTGTACAGCGCGTCAACGTGCCCGGGACCCAGTTCCAGCGCTTTTCGGGCGCAGGCCTCTGCCTCGCCAAGCCGGCCCTGCGCCTGCAGGACCGCGCCCAGATTGGTGGCGGCCAGCAGGTGATCCGGATCGATTTCCAGCGCTTTGCGCAGCCGGGCTCCGGCTTCGCCGAATTTGTTCTGCGCCTTCAGAATGGCACCCAAATTGGCAAGAGCATCCGCATCGGCGGGGTTGATTGCCAGCGCCCTGTTGGCGTAAGTTTCCGCTTCGCCGGAACGGCCCTGCGCCTGCAAGACCACCGCCAGGCTGTTGAGAACCGTTCCATCCTTCGGTCGCAGGTCCACGGCCGCGCGAAAATGGATTTCAGCCTCCTTCAGACGCCCCTGGTTCTGCAGCGCCCGCCCGATGCTGATATGGGCCGGACCGTTGTTCGACGTCACGTCAAGAGCGTGCCGAAAGAGTGTCACACTGTCTTTCCAGTAGCTGACTTGGACAAGGGAGACGCCCGCGCAAAACAGAACGAACGTCCCCGCAAACCCCGCCAACAGGACTTGCCGGGCATCAAGACCGCGGCCGTCCCCGGCCTTCGCAATACGGTTTCCCGCAGGGGCCGTCATGTCGCGCGCCGCCCAGACCGCCATGACGGTCAGACCGACAAGCGCGCAATAGGTGTACCGGTCGGCCCGGGCATAGGCAAAGGTGTGGCGCTGCATGATCTGCATCGTCGGGGCCATCAGGCCCAGGTACCAGAGCCAGCCCACGATAAGGTAGGGGCGTTTCTTTGCCGTCAGCAGGGCAACTGCCGTAATGGCGAGCAGCAGGAACGCCGCCCCCCCGAGTTGCCATGGGGAAAACCCTTCCACGGGCCAGGGATAGATTACGGAAAGGCCGGTCGGAACGATGGATTTCACGACAAAGAACGCATACGAGACGACGGCATTGCCCAGGCGCAAGAACAGGGATTTGTCGTCAAGAACCAGCGCCCGGTCGGATACCCCCTGAAGAAAGAATGTCGCCAGACCGTCCGCTGCGGCAAGGGCGAACAGCGGCACCTTCTCAAGGAGAAGCCAGGCACCCCTTCGCAGCACGCGGCCGCGAGGTTCCCCGAAACGGATGCGGTCCAGCGGCCAATAGTCCAAGA
>CAZOMH010000426.1:0-4653 GCA_964580415.1 uncultured Nitrospirales bacterium | reverse complement strand
CGCGACAATGCCGTCCTCGCCACTCCATTCCTCAACGTTCGTGCTGCGTCCGTTAACGGTGACCGTGCCCTGTGTGTCGCCAAAACTGCCGGGAATGTGAAGGTGTTTGCCGTCGACCGACACATACATGTTCATGTCTATTGTCGGACGGAACAGTACGACGGCGTCCCCAAGGTTTGACGTAGAATCAAGTGTGACGGGTGATGCGGGGGTTGTGAAGCCGTCATACGGCGAAGGACTGATGTTCCAGCCCCGTGAATCCAGTCCGTCCACCGCTTCCTGGAACGGGAACGGCCGGTTTGGTCTGGTGAACGGCGGATTGAGAATCTGCTCGCCAAACGCGCGCGAGAATAAATACCGCGCCGCCGTGTTTGCGTTGTCGGCGGCGGGCACGGAACTCCACCCTACAAACAGGGTGGTGTTCTGCGTTCCAAATACCATGGCCATGTCCAGTGCGTCGAATCCGCCTCCATCGAGGTACACCAGGCTGCCGTCGTCGAATTGGCCGCAGTAGGAGGAGATCAAGGCGCTGGAAACGCAGTAGCGCTCACTCACAACCGGGCTGTACGTGTCGTCGTCGTTCTTCGTCCAGCTGAAAGTTGTGGCGGGAAGGACACGCCCTGCTTGGATATCGGCCCAAAGGGCGGGGTCATTCATCTCGTGCGTGATGTCGCGTGCCTCCTTCGTCAGGATTGCGGTCAGCCCAAGTGATTTTGAAAAGGGATCTTTTGCAAGGGTCATGCCCTTGGAGTTGATGTAGACAACACCGTAATCGGCGAGGCTCTTGAACCACTCCACATCCCCGTACGGCAGGAGCGAATCGGGCGGCACGGTTACGCCAACGGCGTCAGAATAGCCGTACTTGGCTGCAAAGCCGACAAATTCGGCGACCCTGGCGGCCGCGTCACCGTTGTCTGGGTCGAGGTTCAGGAAAACCATGGGTTTGGTCGGCAGGTGGCCATAGGTGGCGCTTTTGGCCAATACCGGCGACTCGGTGACCGGGGATGGCGTCCTTTGGGTGGCCGTGACCGGCGGGACGGCAGCAGGCTGTGCCTTTCCGCTTGAGCCCGGCTTGGGATCGATCATGAGCAGGTAGTAGGAGCCGTCCGTCAATTGCGCCCAAACGCCCGCGCCTGAGTCCGCAAGGCCGGCGCGGGACACGATGCCGCGTCCTTTAAGGAAATCCACGGCGCCGCCCAAAACATCGGGCAACGGTGAAGATGCGACGCGCCCCAGGACGTTTGCGGTCACCTGATCGATCATGGCCTGCGATTGCGCCGGCGTCACCTCCACGCCCTCCCCCTCACCTTCTCCTCCGTCGGAGGAAACCACTATGTAATCCGCAATGGTCTTCGTGTTGGAGTCCGCACCCGCCGTCACCGTCAGGGAAACATCATAAGTTCCCGCCGCGGCATACTGGTGCGACGGGTGCTGCTCATCGCTGGTGCCGCCATCCCCGAACTCCCACAGCCAATCTGTGACAGGTGTGCTCCCGGGCGTGGATGAATCGGTGAACTGCACGTTCAGCGGTGCCGTACCCGAAAGGGGGGTCGCACTAAAATTGGCCGCGATTTTATCCTCCGGCAGACAACCCGGCAATGCCAAAAGCATTGCCACCGCAACAAATATCACCCCCGCACATAAGCGTCTTCCATTCTCTTGGTACATAGCTTTTCCCTCGGTTTGAGCATTCTATAATATATCACTTTTTGCATAAACTTAATACATGATTTACAAGGATATAAAGACGAGAAAGTCTCCCCGCGTTGCAGTAACCAATAGGCGACTTTCAGCTTGTATTCACGCTGACACGGACCGCTTCTCAGCCATCATCCCTCTTCACCCCAACAGTCGCTCAACCGCCACCCTCATCCCCATAGAGTCCATTTGAACAATCGGCCGTAACAGGTGTTCGGTCAAATCTGGTCTGCCGATGATTTGGTTCCGCAAAATGGCCGGAATCCGCATCAAGTTCAAGAACTGAATGGTCCTGGTCCGCGAAATGCCCAAGCTGCTCGCCAAGGTTACGGCTGCTGTGTCCTTGCCGCATCCATTCTTAGGCAGAAGAGCCTCAACCCATTCTGCGATTTGAATGGGGTGAAAACGTAAGATATTGTGCTGCAAGGGCTTGTCGGGAAGCGTGAATGTATGGGTTGGCTTATAAACAGCGTATACGACGGGCTGCCAGCTAATTCAAGGCCTCACGAAGTAGTTCGTGAGGCCTTTTTCGTGACTCAGCACAGTGCAATAACGCGTGGCTGTCCCTGTTTACCGGCACGAGGGTAAGGTACTAATGCGGTGAGCGCCATTCGCAAATTGGTAGAAATCCGGGTAGTCGGAAAGTGCAGAGTCGCCCAAAACCGGACGGTCCCCGCGGGGGGCGACGGGCGCGAGAATGACGTCCAGGATCGGATGAACCGGAAAAGTCCCGGTGACTTGTCCTGCGGAGGGTCTGCCGCTGCGCGGAATGTGAACGTCCCAGCATGCGGCGGTCGGCAGGTTTCACTGAAACGGACCAGGACGGATTTCCTAATTCCCATTTCACACCGGAGCGAAAGGCTTCCATTGGCCGCAAAGACAGTATAATATTATGTCATAGGGTTGACGAGATGCCACCCCTGTTCTCCTATGGGAGGTGGCGTGTACCGGTGTGTAAAGTGGCGCAGGAAGGAAGAATCATTGAAGGCTGGAGGTGTCTGTCTGCAAACAGGCCCCGCGCTGGTTGCACAAATTGCCGCGCTGTTCCTGGCCGCCACAGGCGCTTTCTCTGCCCAGGCACCCGCCCCGTCCGGTGTGTCGGCGCAGTTCACGGGGTCCCAAAACTGCCGTGAATGCCATGAGAAGTTCTACGAGTTGTGGTCCACCTCGTTTCACGGTCTGGCGATGCAGCCGGTTAACGACGCCCTCGTGCAAAAAGACCTTGTGCCGCAGACGAGTGACATCAAGATTGGCGAATACAGTTACCGCGCGGACCTGACGCCGGGGGGCGTCTGTATCCGCGAAAAGGGCCCGCAGGGGGAAAAGGCCCTGCCCATGGTCCACGCACTGGGCGGAAAGAACGTCTACTACTTCCTGACGCCCGCAGACAGGGGCATGCTTCAGACGCTGCCGTTGGCGTTTGACATGCAGAAGAAGGAATGGCTCGACACAGCCATGAGCGGCATGCGCCATGGCGGCGGCGGCACGCCGGACCAGCCCGTAAGCTGGCGCGACCGGGTGTACACGTTCAACACCTCCTGCTATGGCTGCCATGTCAGCCAGCTTACGACCAACTACGACCAGAAGACGGACAGCTACCACACCACGTGGACCGAGCCCGGGATTAACTGCGAAACCTGCCATGGGCCCGGCGGCGATCACGCGAAGGCGTTCAAAGAGGTCCGGGCAGGCACCAAGCCCCCGCTGGGCCTTATCAGCATGAAAACGATGACGGCGGAGCAGCGTAACGCGGCCTGTTCCGCGTGCCACGCCAAAGGCCAGCCCATCACGCTCTCGTTCATGCCGGGGGATCGTTTCTTTGACCACTACGGACTGGTCACCCTCGAAGATCCCGACTTTTACCCGGACGGCCGCGACCTGGGCGAGAACTACACCTACACCCTGTGGCGCATGAGCCCCTGCGCCAAATCGGGCAAGCTGGATTGCGTGTTCTGCCACACCTCCAGTGGTCGCTACCGCTTTAAGGACGCGGACAAGGCGAACAATGCCTGCGCCCCCTGCCACCAGGACAAGGTGGACAATCCCACGGTGCATACGCGCCACAAGGCCGACAGTGAGGGCAACCAGTGCGTCGGGTGCCACATGCCCAAGACGGAGTTTGCCCGCATGGTGCGGCACGATCATTCCATGCTGCCGCCCACGCCGGCGGCGACCATGCAGTTCCAGTCACCCAACGCCTGCAACCTCTGCCACCCGGACAAGGACGCCGCGTGGTCGGACAAGTACGTGCGCGAATGGCGCACCCGCGACTACCAGGTGCCGGTGCTGGAACGGGCCGGGCTCGTTGATGCGGCCCGCAAGCGGGACTGGACCCGGTTGCCGGCCATGCTGGCCTATGTGCAACGGCCAGACCGGGACGAAGTAACGGCCGCGTCGCTGCTGCGCCTGTTCAGCGCCGCCACATCGCCGGAGAAATGGCCCGTGCTGGTCAGGGCGCTGAAAGACGCGTCGCCCCTGGTGCGCGGGAGCGCGGCCGAGGCTTTGGACGGCTACCTGACGCGGGAGACCGTGCCGGCGCTGCTGGCGGCGACGCGCGACGGTTATCTCCTGGTGCGCGTGCGCGCAGCCGGCGCGCTTTCCGGCATCAAACCGGGCGACCTGGCCGCGGAAGACCGCGACACGCTGGCCAAAGCGACCGGCGAGTTTGAGGATTCGCTTCATTCACGGCGGGACGACTTCGGGTCGCATTACAACCTTGGCAACCTATACGGGGAACGGGCTGAATATGACCAGGCCGTGGCCGAGTACGAGGCGGCCATGCGCCTCAATCCCAACGTGGCGGCGCCGCTGGTCAACATGTCGCTGCTGCACAGCCGGGAAGGGCACGCTGACAAGGCCGAGGAGGCGCTGCGCAAGGCGCTCAAGATTGACCCGCGCAGCGCGCCCGCCCAGTTCAACCCTGGACTGCTTCTGGCCGAAACCGACCACATGGAG
>CAZOMH010000425.1:0-4654 GCA_964580415.1 uncultured Nitrospirales bacterium | reverse complement strand
GTCGAACCTGCCAATCATGTATTTGCTGTCCGCGGCGGTGAGCACCCATTTCTTGCTGGTCATATCGCCGTCCACAGGCAGTTCGAAAAAGTCGGGGCATTCAAAGAGGAAGTGATGCCCCCCCGATTCCCCTTCCGTAATGCTGGCCAGTGTCCAGTCGCGGAGATTCGGCGAGGCAAGGAAGTGGATCGTGTGCTGGTCCTTGGCCAGGCCGACGTAGAACGTCATCACCCATTGCTTCGTCGGCGCGTGCCACATGACTTTCGGGTCGCGGTTGCCACCGGTGATCTCCTTCACGACCGGGTTACCCGCATACTTGGTGAAGTTGCGGCCGTCCGTGCTCGACGCGATGCACTGCACCGTGGGATTGCCCGCCGCCGTGTAAATCAGCACGAGCGGCGGCTTGCCGGTCTCGCCCAGACCGCTGGTGTTGTTCCAGTCCACCACGGCGCTGCCGCTGAACATGGGACCCAATTCATCCGGTGCCAGCACATCACCAAGCTCTTCCCAATGCACCAGGTCGCGGCTGACCGCATGACCCCAGTGCATATTGCCCCAGCCCCAGCCGTAGGGATTGTGCTGGTAAAACATGTGATACTCGCCGTTGAAGAAGACCAGTCCGTTCGGATCGTTGTTCCATCCGCGCTTGGAAGAGAAATGGAACTGTCCGCGCAACGGTTCGCGATAGAGGTTCTCCATCCCCTTGACCGTGTCGCCCTGCTCGATTGTGGCCAACCCCGTGGAATCCTCCGGCAACTTGTCCACCTGGAGGGTGATCGTCTTTCCGCGCCACGCACCCACATCCATGAAGGCCCACCAGTCCGGCGCGGACTCGGCAAGCTGGATGTCGTTGATGACGGCCACTTTGCCGTCAACAAAGGTCGTGACCTTGCGCCGGGGTGCGCCTTCGGCAATCGGGATGTTCAGGTAACGCCCCTCAACCTTGAGTTCGCGTTTGGCGTCGCTGAGCAGTATTGGCGCCTTCTTGTCGGTCATGACGATCTGATCCACGTTGATGTGTCCCCAACTGCCCGTGGCCTGGTCCACGATTTGGATAACGGCCGTCTTTCCGTTGAATTCCTTCACATCCCAGCACTCCAGTCCGAGCGCCTCGCTGCCGCCGGGTTTGTCATTGGGTCCTGTGGCGCTGCGGACGGTCTTGCCGTCGACCAGCAGGTTCATGCAGGTGTCCACCCCGTTCTTTCCGCCGCCGATAAGAAACGTGATATACGGCCGGTCAATGACAAACTCGGGCGATGTCAGCGTGCCCGTGGTGCCGTCGCCCCTGTAAAACGAATTGACCAGGCGCTTGCCCTTGAAACCGCTCACTTCCATCTGCCCGTCGAGGGTGCCCGGCGCGGGACCCTTGCCAAAGGCATCGCCCGTCACCTTCCATGCGCCATAGTCGTGCCCTTCAAAATCGGCAATCACGATGTCGTCCGCAACCGCCGACAGGCAGGCAAAGGTCGCGGCAATCAGTAGTGCGGCAATAGTCCGAGACATATTTCTCTCCTTCGTTGTACCTTAAGATTCAGTCCGTTCCGGCCGCCAGTTGTGCCAGCGCGATCGCGCCCAGCACGCCTGCCCGGTTGCCCAGACCCGGCGGAACGATGTAGTGGTCCATGTCATCCAAAATGGCCGGCGCCTGAATGTAGTTGTTGAGGATTTCCCGCACGTTCCGGCGCACCATCGGAAAGAGATGCGCCTGGTCCATCACGCCGCCGCCCATGATGATGCGCTGCGGGGAAAGGATGTAAATCTGCGGCACGATGCCGTGCGCAAGGTACCTGGCCTCAAGTTCCCATGCGGGATGATCGGGGCCCAAGTTCACGGCCTTGTCTTTCCAGCGCTGCTCGATGGCCGGGCCCGAGGCCAGCCCTTCCAGGCAGTCCCGGTGATAGGGGCACGCACCCTCGAAGGGGTCCGCGGTCCGGTCATGGGGCGGCAGCACATGGCCCATTTCCGGATGAACCAGCCCGTGTACCAACCTGCCGTTCACCATTGCCCCGCCGCCGATGCCCGTACCGATGGTAATGTAGACAAAGGTGTCCAATCCCTGCGCCGCGCCCCAGCGGAATTCACCCAGCGCGGCGCCGTTCACATCCGTGTCGAACCCGACCGGCACGCCCAGCGCCCTACCGACGGGCCCCGCCAGGTCCGTGTGCGCCCAACCCGGTTTCGGCGTGGTGGTGATGTAGCCGAAGGCCGGCGATGCGGGATTGGGGTCCACCGGTCCGAACGACGCAATGCCGACACCCGCCAACGGCCCGTGCGTCCCCTGCATCGCCTGGAAGAACGAGATGGACTGCCGGATACAGTCCTCCGGGGATGTCGTGGGAAACCGCGCCTCGTCCCGGACGTCGTCCGGTCCCGAACCCACGGCACACACGAATTTGGTCCCACCCGCTTCAATCCCGCCAAACAGCGACATTTTCCGCACTCCTTCTCTGCGGTTCCGACAGACCCATCAACACAGGCATCCGATTATGCTCAGCGGCGCGCGGCCACTTCAAGTCATGCGCGAACGGACCCCAATGGCACCACCTGAAGGCTTGGAATGGTTGTGGTTGTTTCGCCCTGTCAGGGCTGGACAAGCGTGGGATGTTCTTCTTCCCGGGGCGTTGCCCCGGAAAAATGATTCCAGAGAACGACAAGCACTGAAAGTGCGCAACAAAGGCGATTTGCCCCACTGCTTGCCGTTTGAATTCCCGGATACTCGGTGTAGCTTGTTGGCGCTGGTGGCCGGCAGGTTGTGGTCGCAAGCATGAGCCAGTCGGACGTTTGGAGAGAGGGCCTGCATGGGCTGTTCCAGAATCGGCTTTAACCCCGTTCACCGCCCGTTTGGATTCATTTTTTCCCGCAATTCCTCCTGTCTCGTCAACTCCTGCAGAGTCTCCTTCACTCTCTTTTCATCCTCCCTATGTTTTTTCATCTCGCGCTGGCATTGGTCGACCAAGGAAGCGTGCTCCTTCCACGTTTGTTTCATCTGCTCGAAAATCGCATCCGATTCGGCCGTCTTCCCCAACAGGTCCGCCTGCACGGCGCGGTTGAGTTCCGCCAGTGGTGCCAGAAAGGAATCTTCCTTGACCAAGTCGGCCAGTTCTTTCGCCGTAATCGCCGAAGTCGGGTTCAAGACGGGCAAATGTATGGCCAGCATCTTGATATTGTACTGGAAACAGGACATCCTTTTTTCCTTTTCGTAGCGTTTGTCCCAAAGGATGGCGCGCTTTTCGCCCAACAAGTTGCCGGGCGCGAGGTCCGTGTATCCCATCAGGTCCATCTGGTTCATCATGAGCATTAGATTATCCGGGCTTGCGGATATATTCGGCATGGATTTCCCTCTGGTCTTGACGTAATCGTTCAGAAAGTTCTCGAAGGGGGCGCCGACGGCTTTATCAGATTTCTCCGACACGCCTTGCAGTTCCTTTTCCGCAGCGGCCTTATTGCCCTTCTTTTGGTACAGTTCGCTGCGCAACAGCCTGCAATACTGTCGGTCTAATTCACTAAGCCCCAGCTTCTTCATCTCCGCCTCCGCTTCGGTAATAAGCGTCAACGCTTCGTCGTCCTGTCCCTGTTCTTGCACAACCCGCGCCAACCAAAGCCGCCCAACCACACCCGCTGGGTGGTTGGCGTCTATAATGATATCGCCCCGCTCAGCAATCAGCCGACGTAACACACTCACTGCGTCGGCCGTCTCTCCCAGCACCTCCAAGGCCAGGACAGCCCTGCAATACCCATACGCACTGGGGTGCCCTTGTGTCGACAACTGTTTGGCGGCAGCCACACAGGCTTCCTTGGCGTCATTGCTCCCTGGATTGTCCACCCACTGATCCATGGCCTCGTGCAACGCATTGGACGCTTCAGCCTCTAACAGTCGTTGCTCACCACTCGGACTAGCCCATTGTTCCAAACTATTTGGGTCCTCGATTGCTGTTGCGGGATTGGCTGACTGGGAGGCAGCCGGCAGGACCGCCAGGCACGTGGTAAGAAACGGTATTACCAAAACAAGAACAGACCGCAATTTGGGCATTCCATGGGTGCTCCTTTTCATATTTTCACTCCTTGGTGATAGTGGGACTCTGAGAAGCCACAGAAATGAACCAATCCCCTCAAAGGGTCGATTTCGTAGTGGTATCTCTCCAGCAACACAACTTCCGGTCCGCCGCGATCCACAAAACGGGTGCCTATGCCGGTTCCCGCCGTATCCGGTTGATGATTGTCCCAAACCTTCACTTGACAAAGATTGTACAGATCTCTATTGGAAAAAGCACCACCAGAATCGCCGTCATAATCGGGAGCCATTGGATATTGATGGGGAAAATGAAGATGCTTCCGAATGGTGCTGACGTATGGCAAAGCGCGTTTGTTTCACACTTTCAGTGCTTGTCTCCGGCTGTATTTTGCATACCCGGGGCGTTGCCCCGGGCTTTGTCGTTATGCGCCTTCGGCGCGTAAAACAGTAAGGATGCCGCAGGGATCGTTCTTCATTTTGGAGTGCGGTGGCAGAGCGCAGCGCCGACACCGCTTTGGCCGGCCTTACGCGGGATTCCAGCCAAAGCGGCGTCGTTGCCGCCGCACTCCATAAGAAGACCACCACATCTCCAACGGCGCATTCGATGGCATGGCACCAGAGAGGAACAGGGCACATCAGGCG
>CAZOMH010000424.1:0-4666 GCA_964580415.1 uncultured Nitrospirales bacterium | reverse complement strand
GCCGGCAGGGATGCCGGCGCTCCCAGTGGCGGGCGGGACGCCTGCGGAACGAAGACCGGCAGGGTTGTTGCGGTTCCGATCATTCGTTCCGTTTTGCATTGCACACTTCCCCCTTCGTCCGCGCGAAACCTTTTTCCTTCGCAGAAGGTCTGTTTCGGACAACCCGCACACAGGAATATCCGATGCGCCCCGTATGGTATTTTGCAGCCGCCTTTCTGCTGGTCTCGTGCGCCTCCACGGGGAAGCCCGTCCCCGCGCCCGCGCCGGCCGGTCCGCCGCGGACAGAATCGGGCGCGCGCATACTCGACATAGACGGCGCAACGCGCTTTCAGGTGTTGGACAACTTCGCCGCGTCGGACTGCTGGACCATGCAGAAGGTCGGGCTCTGGTCCGAGGAGAACCGCAACCGCCTTGCCGACCTGCTGTTTTCCATGGACAAGGGTATTGGCCTGTCGGCGTGGCGGTTCAACATGGGTGCGGGAAAAGACCCGGAAAATGACTGGCGCACCGCCGAAACTTTCGAGGTGGCCGAGGGGCAGTATGACTGGTCGCGCCAGGCGGCGGAGCGTTGGTTTCTGACGGCGGCCAAGAGCCGCGGCGTGAAGCAGTTCATCGCGTTTGTGAACAGCCCTCCGGCGCGCATGACGAAAAACGGCAAGACCCACTGCACGCCGGAAGTGGGTCCCACCAACCTTAAGGACGGTTGCGAAGAACAATACGCCCGTTACCTGGCGGATATCCTCAAGCACTTTCGGGAAGTTACCGATCCCGACCAGCGCATCGACTTCGGCTGGGTCAGCCCGGTCAATGAGCCGCAATGGGACTGGAACGGCCCCGGGCAGGAGGGCAACCGGGTTCCCAACGATGTCATCAAGAGCATTGTCCGCGCGCTCGATGCGGAACTGAAACGGCAGTCCGTTCCAACGAAGATTCTGGCTCCCGAGAGCGGTTCGCTGGCCATTCCCGGGATGACGGGCTCCATCGAAATGTACGGTGCCTGCTATGGTGACTATGTGCGCCAGTTTTGCGGCGATCCGGAAATGGCCGGCATTATGGATCGGCTCATATGCAGCCACAGCTACCGGTCCGACCTGTTGCCCAACGGCCTGGTGAACGCGCGCCGGAAGCTGCGTGCGATGCTCGACCTGAATCCCGGCTGGAAGTACTGGCAGTCCGAATACTGCGTCATGCAGGGTGCGAAAGGCGAGGGCGGCGGCAGTCGCGACCTGGGAATGGCCACCGCACTCGGTGTCGCCCGCGTCATGCGGCAGGACCTGGCGCTGCTGAATGCCTCCGCGTGGCAATGGTGGACTGCCGTGTCCGCGGCGCAGTTCAAGGACGGGCTCATCTACACGGACTGGCAGAAACCCGGCGACCCGGAGACGATCTATCCGTCCAAGACGCTGTGGGCTTTCGGCAACTATAGCCGGTTCGTGCGGCCCGGCGCGCGTCGCGTTGCGCTGGCCGGGGCGGAGGACCTGGACGGTCTGCTCGGTTCAGCCTGGGACGACAGGGAGGCGGGCCGTCTGGTGGTGGTGTTGATCAACATGGGTGCCGCTCCCGAGGCGGTGTGTCTGCGCGAACGGCGGCTGCCGGACAATGCGGCGGTGCGTTCCTGGACGCCCTGGGTCACGAGCGACCAGCCGGGCGATGATCTGTGCCGGGAAGCCGCAGTCCCGGGAGGAGCGGACTACACCGTGCCCGCACGGTCCATTGTCACGCTGGTGGGAAACACGGGTGCGATCTAGAATCGCATTACGCTTATCCGCTGTGTGCGAGGCTTGGTCCCAAGTCCCCCTTCGGAGATGGTAAGGACAAAAGTCGGCTGCAAGATGCATTTCCTCAAGACCTGACCATGCACCTGTCCCAAGTCCCCATCGAGGGGTGTGGCCCGAAGGGCCGGGGGGTGTGGACCACGGCGTCACGGCCCTATCGCGACCCCCGTCCTCACTGTCTTCAAAGGGGGACTTTAAACAGGGCTCTATTTATACACCAACATTAAGTGTGCGTGTTCTTTTGCGGCTCAGACAGTTCGTACAGAATATCCTCGCGCACGCGCGCCCAGGATTGTCCTGCCTGCGGCCCGGCCTCGTACTCTTTGAGGCGGTTGTCCATTTCCCGCCGCTGTTCTTCAGTTACGGGAAGGAATGTCGGGGTGGCGGCGAGGCTGTCCCACAAGTCTTCAATGATCGCAAGTCGTTCGGGAATGCTCAATTCGAGGAAATCGTCCGGGGTTACTTTGGCCGTTTTGTCCGCTCCGGTTGCGGCAATATTCCGTTCATAGTCAATTCTGGCACGATATGATCCCGGAATGACCGGATGACCTGGCAACAATGGTCAGCCCTGTTCGCCAGCAGCCCCCACCATGCCCATGATCTCCTCCTCAGTCTCTTCGGGGAACTGGAGCAGTTCATCGAGGACGCGGGCGATGCGGATGGGTTCAAGGTGGACCAGTTCCTGCATGAGTTTGAGCGTGAGCCGCTTGTGCCGGGGACGCGCATTGGCAAAGTCGGAGAAGATGCGGTGCAGGTGGGTGGCGTAAATGTCGAAGATGCGCCGCTCGTTCGTCTCGCTGTCGGTACGCGGCGCATTCTCATAGGGGTAGAGACCGGTCTGCTTCCAGAAGGCAAGCAGGTCCTGCGCCTCCTCGGCCTCGCGCAGCGCGAAGTGCTCGCGGAGCTGTCCGCGGGCCGTCTCAAGCAGTTGCCGCACGTCGGGGCAGAGATCGCCCGCCTCCAGCAGCCCCTCGCGGTCGAGCGCGGCGACGTGGGCCGACTTGAGGTACGCCGTGTAGCTGAAGCCCCGGAAATGGAGCCGGGGCAGCGCGTTGAAACGCATAAACCCGTCCTCGTCGCACAGGACCACGCCGCGTTTGCCGGGCCTGGTCCACTCGACGATGGTGAGTTCGGCATTGACCCGCTCGCCGTTCTCCATAACCATTTCTGCCAGCGTGTAGCTTGAATAACGCGACTCGGCGTTGGCGGGATCGATGGGCACGGCGTCGTAGACGATACGGGTGTCGGGATACTGGCGCAGGTAGAGGGCGAAGATATTCGTGATCTCTTCCCGCGCTTTCACGCCGCGCAGCAGCGCGGCGCTGTCGTTCACATCGCTGATTTCGACCACCATGCCGGTGGGTGTTCCGGGGACGGGGTGGCGATCCTGAAGGATGAACTCGCCGAGCCGGTCGGCGCGGCCCTCGATGGCGTAGGCATGGGGAACGCCTTCCGCATCGGTCTGGACTGTGTTCCACGACACGTGGTTGCCCAGCGAGAAGGCGCGGAAGCGGCCCTTGCCGTATTTGCCGTGAAGCATGCGGCGCCGTTCGGCGCTGCGGCGGTTGTCCCGCTTCCACGAGCCGCCCAGGTTGCGGAACACATGGGATGCCTCGTCGTAGTCGAGACCGTGGCCGTTGTCGGTGATGCGGATGCACTGCACGCCGTCCATCTCGTTCTGCACAAAATCGACGCGCACACTGGTCGCTTCGGCGTCCAGCGCGTTCCACACCAGCTCGGCCAATGCGGTCATCGGCTTGGTGCGCGCGAGTGTTTCCAGATGGTCTTCGCGCACTTCGACGGTGATGGTCTTCACGGCACGGTTCTCCAGCGTTGACAAATCGTTCCTGAAAACATGCGCAGGCCCTTGCGGACCGGTGCGCGGTTATGCATCGAGCATCTTCCGGATTGCGCTTTCCATTTCGGCGCGCGGCACGGTCACCTGGGTCTGGCGTCCCGCGTTGCGGTAGGCGTCGCGGTCAATGATGCCCTCGCGGATGGCCTTGCCGGCGATCAGGTCCTTCACCGAAACCAGGCTGTTGGCCAGTTCATCCTCGCCCAGGATGACGGCCACGGGAATCTCGTAGCGGTCGGCGTCGGAGAGCTGCGCGCTCATGTTCTTCCTGCCGCCCAGGTAGGTGAGCGTGTTGAAACCGATGATGCGCAGTTCGGCGGCGAGGCGGAACACCTCTTCGCGGGGCACCTTGCCGACAGTCGCGATGCAGACCTGCACATTGGTTTTGGGCTTCTTCACGATACCCAGTGATGCCAGCGCGGCGATGAGCCGGTCGATGCCTATGGACGCGCCGGTCGCGGGCACGGATTCTTCAAGGAACCGCGTGCATAGTTCGTCGTAGCGGCCGCCGCCGCCCACGGAGCCGAACTCGGGCGCGCCGGGCAGGCCTATTTCATACACCGGGCCGGTATAGTAGTCGAGTCCGCGCGTGAGACTGGGGTCGAAGGGGGCCTCGTCCTCGGCGATGCCGAGCGCGTCAAGATAGCGGGCAAGTTCGGCCATTTCATCAAGGGCCTGGGCGCTCTGTTCGGTCTGGGGCAGTTGGGCGGCCAGCGCCTCCAGCATTTCGGCGCGGCTTGCCGCGGAAACCGCGACAAAGGCGGTGATTCGATCAATGAGTTCCGCCTCCAACTGGACGCCGGCGATGGGCGCGCCCGATTCATCGACGCGTCCCGAGCCCAGTTCGGCACGCACATTTTGTATGCCGACCTTCTGGAGTTTGTCCATCACGCGCAGCACCTGCTTGACGGTTTCGGCCTTGGTGATGCCGTTGCCCTCGAGCAGCGCGTCCACCAGCTTGCGGTTGCTGATGCGCATTTCAAACAGCGGCCGGACGCGGGAGCCGTCCCCGGCCGTGCGGGCGCCCAGCCCGAGC
>CAZOMH010000423.1:0-4672 GCA_964580415.1 uncultured Nitrospirales bacterium | reverse complement strand
ATAGACCGCACAACTGCGTTCCCGGTTAATCACCGGCCGCACCTTCAGCGACACGCGCAGCGTGTCGTTGGGCTGGACCCAGGTCTTTTCATACACCACGTCGGAGAATTCAGGCCAGCCGGGAATGGTGATCTCCTGCGTGAACCAGTCCACCACCCGGTCGCCGCGATAGAGCCAAGCGTCGAGGAAGTGGGTGCCGGGGCCGATAATCATGTCAAAGGGATGAACCGTGTTCCCCCTGGCCACCAGGCTGTCGTCGTTGTACACCATGCGCGTGTCGCTGCCCGGATGGCGCGTTTGCGTCGCGACCCGGTAACGGTCCTCCGAGGGCCCGCTCAATTGAAGTGTAAACGGCCGCACCGGCGCGGCGGCCATGGGGTCCTTCATCGCCTTCACGTATTCTTCCGGAAATCCGGGCGGAATCTCCTCGTCGGCCGGACCCTTGGGTCCGGCGTCCGCCAAGGCCGCGATGCGGACCGGGGCGTCCCGCCGGGCGGCCGCGCAGACGGCCCGCGCAACCAGCGACCATGCGTTGTCCGTGAACACCGGGTCCATGTCCAGCGGGTCCAGCGGGGCCTGCATGAGGAAGTGGTTGGCGGGAAGGTCGCCGGGATACTCAAAGAGGACCACCCGTCCCTCGCCGTGGGCGAGCATGCGCACCGGCGGCCCGCCCTGACCCCAGCCCGGCAGCCCCGGCTCGCCGATGCCGCGCGTCAGCGGATCGTCCGTCTTGAACGGCTCCAGCACCTCCAGCAGCGTGCGCAGTGGCGAACCCGGCTGATCGCGCAGGTTCGCGATGACCAGCCCGGCCCCTTTGGAAACACGGGCCATCAGGTCGGAGACGATGTCGTCGGGCAGCGCGGCCGCGTCGATATTGCCCAGCAGCACGACGTCGTACTCGCCGCGCAGCAGTTCGCGCAGGCGGTTCAGCGTCTCCGGCGTCGTGGGGCCGCCGGGATACTTCCCGGCCGAAGCCGGATCGCAGCCCGGATGGGTCGCATCCCAGAAGGCCACGGTCTCGCAGCGCATTTCCAGACGGCGGCCGAGCTCGGTCACGTCGAGCAGCGCAAAGCGCGGGGCAATCGCCAGCACGCGCAGCGGGCCGCCGTCGAGCGGGGTTGCCCATTGTGTAACCGTGACGGCGGGCGGATGTTTGGCGCTTTTTGCCGTTTTCGGTTCGCTGATGGCCATGCCCGCCGATGCCACACCCGCCCACACGAGCACACATGCCGCGAGCACGACATGCAGGACGGCCGCCCCCGGCTGTCGTTCCCATGTAGGACAGCCGCCCTCGGCTGTCGTCCCCATGCCGCCCCCGGCTGTCATCCCCATGCCGCCCCCAGCTGCCATCCCCATGCCGCCCCCGGCTGTCGTCATACAATCAGAATCCCCGGTCCGACAGGCGAGGACGCCTGTCCCACAAGTCCGGGCTTCCTTTTCATGCTGAAACATGCGGAACTCCGTCCACGGTGCGGTCACATTGCGCCCGCCTTTGGGCGGGCGTATACTCTGCCGTGCGCATTTCAGCGCACGTGATGCCCGGCCCTTTCCCGTTGCGGCGGGAAAAACGAGTTTCGGCATCCGGCAACTATGGTACGGCGGTTTGCCGTGGTCCTGCAATTACCGGGCATGCCCGGCCTGCACCGAACAAGCGTCCCTTGGCGGACGGAGGAGTGTCAACACGATGAAACTGAAGCTGGAAGGCGTGATCTCTGCAATGATGACCCCGTTCACCAAGGGCGGTGAATTTGTCGATTTTGACAAGGTGGGCCCCCTGGCCGAACGTTTGGTCAAGCAGGGCGCCAAAGGACTCTTCCCCTGCGGCACCACCGGCGAGGGCATGCTGCTGAGCACCGAGGAACGCAAGACCGTCGCCGAAGAGGTGGTCGCCGCCGTCGGCAAGAAGGCCAAGGTCATTCCCCAGACCGGCTGCCTCGACACTGCCACAACCGTCGAACTCACACGCCATGCGCGCGACATCGGCGCCGCCGGCGCCGCCGTCGTCACGCCCTTCTATTACGCCTACGACGACGCATCGCTTATGCAGTACTACACCACCATCGCCAAAGCGGTGCCCGGCTTCCCGCTGCTCGTCTACAACATTCCGTCCTGCGCGCGCAACACCATCACGCCCGAATTCCTGGCGCGGCTCGTCGAGAAGAACGACAACATCGTCGGCATCAAGGACAGCATGGGCAGCATGGTTGCGCTCACCCAGATGCTTGCGATCATGCCCGCCGGGTTCAATGTGATCAACGGCGTGGACGAGTACGGATTCCAGGCCATCCTCGCCGGCTGCCCGGCCGCCGTGTCCGGCCTGTCCAACGTGGTGTGCGAGATTTACGTCGCCGTGTTCAACCACCTCGCAAAGGGCGACCTGAAGAAGGCGTGGAAAGAACAGCTCCGTCTGGCCCGCGCCGCGACGATTTTCGAATACGGGCGCAAGGCCGCCATGTTCAAGGAAGGTTCGCGCCTGCGCGGTTTCGACGCCGGCCATGTGCGGCCGCCGATGCGCGACCTTACCGCCGCCGAACTGAAGAAGCTGGCAAAAGACATGGAGGAGCTGGGCGTTCTCTGATGCCCGGGCGAAAAGCGGGGACAGACACGTCCCCGCTTCGCTCCGCCTGCGTCAGTCCCCGTTTTTCGCGCGCTTGCGCGCCTTTTCCTCCGCCTTGATGCGGTTCCAGGCCTCCACTGCCTCCTCCGGCGTGGAGGCTTTTTCATTGGCAAACACGTGCGCGTGGCGCCGGATCATTTTTTCGTGCGCCCGCGCCATGGCGCCGCGCAGGTCAAAGCGGCCCTCGGCCTCGGCCGCGGCCATCGACGCCAGCAGCACAAACAGACTGTCGCCGAATTCCTCCTCGGCGTTGTCGTGGTCGTCTTTTTCCAGCGCCTCCACGTATTCGTCAATCTCTTCGCCCGCATACTTGGCGAAGTCCAGGGCGCGCTGCTTCGCGTCCCAGGGGCAGCCTCCGGGCGAGCGCAGAAACCGGGCCAGCGACATGAGCGCGCCGAACCATTCCGTTTCCGTTTCCGTTTCCGGTCCGGACTGCAAGTGCGGATAGTGGCGTTCCATGGATATGGGTTCCCGTTGTGTGGGCGCTGCGGTTTGTGCGGCGGGACTATTCGGCGCGGCCGTGGCGGTTGCAGCCGGCGCAGGCGCCGAGTTTTTCATGCGCCTCGCGCAGAAGCCGCTCGGTGGTCTCCCAGTCCAGGCACGGATCGGTGATGCTCACACCGTATTCAAGCTTTGAAACATCGGAAGGGACTTTCTGGCAGCCGCCCTTGAGGTTGCTTTCCAGCATCACCCCGATGAGCGACGTGCTGCCTTCGACGCGCTGCTGCACGACGTCGCGAAGCACGTGTGCCTGCAGGTGCGGCCGCTTGCCGCAGTTGGCATGACTGCAATCCACCATGATGCGCGGGTCCACCCCGGCCTCGCGCATCTGTTCCTCGGCGCTGATGACACTGACCGGATCGTAGTTCGGCCCGGTGCGTCCGCCCCGCAGGATGATGTGCCAGTTCGGGTTGCCCTGCGATGCCACCACGCAGGTGCGGCCGTTGGCGTCAATGCCCAGGAAATGGTGGGCCCGGCCCGCGGAAACCACGCCGTCAATGGCCACCTGGAGATAGCCGTCGGTGCTGTTCTTGAAACCCACCGGCATCGACAGGCCGCTGGCCATCTCCCGGTGCGTCTGCGATTCGCTCGTGCGCGCGCCGATGGACGCGCAGGCGAGCAGGTCGGCTATATACTGTGGAATGACCGGTTCGAGCAGTTCGCTGCCCGCCGGCAGGCCCATTTCGTTCACGCGCAGCAGAATTTCGCGCGCCTTGCGAAGCCCCTTGTCCACATCGTAGCTGCCGTCCAGGTTCGGATCGTTGATCAGCCCCTTCCAGCCCACCGTTGTGCGCGGCTTTTCATAATAGACCCGCATGACAATCAGCAGCCGTTCGGCCAGTTCCCGCTGCAGCACGCTCAGCCGGCCGGCATACTCCAGCGCCGCTTCGCGGTCATGGATGGAGCACGGGCCCACCACCACCAGCAGTCGCCGATCCTGCTTCGTCAAAATCGCGGCAACCTGCTCGCGGGCGGCCGCAACGGTCGCGTCGGCCTTTTCTGTCAGCGGCAGCTCGACCTTGAGTTCGTTGGGGGTGATTAGCGGCGTAAACGCGCCAATATTGATGTTTTCTATTCGGTGCATACTGTATACCCGGTGCTTCGGCCCGCCTGCGGCCGGTTCAGAAAAGACATTGCGCCGCAAGAGGTGCCCGGCACAGCCCCCGTTGCAGCGCATGAATATATGGTACACCCCGCGGCCGTGCCGCGCCAAATTCATGGATGGACCCGGGCGGGGCAGAACGACGGCGCCGCCATGGCTGCATATGCAGCACCCGCCGGGCCGCGCGGGCGGAAAACGCCGTCAGGCGCGTCTGCGGACAACGGCGCACATATCACAGGCGTCCGGCCCTTTTCTTGCGTCCCAGCCTACCGGTCAATCTCCAGCGCGGCCTTGAGCGTGGCGATGGCTTCGGCGATGTCGGCGAAACCCCAGACGTTGCGGCCCACGGTGCTGCCCGCGGCGCCGCTGCGGACGACGTCGCGCATCATGGCTGCGGCGTCTTCGAGCGTGTCGCACTTGGGGCCGCCCGCCGTGACCACCGGGATCGGCGA
>CAZOMH010000422.1:0-4674 GCA_964580415.1 uncultured Nitrospirales bacterium | reverse complement strand
GCGGCAGCGTCACGAAATCGAAGACGAGGCGCGCGAGCGCGGCGACTATGAGGCGGACAAGGTGCTCGGGGGGAAACTCGTGGACGGCCATGACGGACAGTTCCTCCTGGTGCGCACCGAGTATCCCGTGGAACACCTGCACGGACACACCGAACTGGGCGCGGCGCTGGAAAGCGACCCGGAACACCTTGCCTTCTTCGGCAACGACGAAACACTGGTGGAGTGCAATCTGGAAAAGACCTTTTTCGTGGACACCGAGACCACGGGCCTGTCCGGCGGCTCGGGCACGGTGGCGTTCCTCATCGGTGCGGGAAGGTTCAAAGACGGACTCTTCGTGCTGGACCAGTGCTTCATGCGCGACTATGACGATGAAGAACCCCTGCTGGAATACCTGGCCGAACAGTTCGCCGAATGCGACACGGTGGTCAGTTTCAACGGCAAGAGCTTCGACTTGCCGCTGCTGCGCGCGCGCTTTGTGCAGAACCGGCAGCGCTTCCGTTTGGACGGTGCCATGCACCTGGACCTGGTGCACACGGCCCGCCGCTTTTGGAAACGGCGGCTCTCCGATTGCAGTCTCGCGAACCTCGAACGCGAAGTGCTGGGCGTGCGCCGCGTGGGCGACGTGCCCGGCGCGCTCATCCCGCAGTTGTGGCTCCAATACTTGTACACCCGCGATGCGCGGCCCCTGCAGGGCGTCTTCTACCATCACCGCATGGACATCCTGTCGCTGGTGACGCTCGTGGGCATGCTTTCGCGCCAATTGCGCCGTGCCGACGGCACCCAGTTTGACCATGAGGAAGACCAGTTGTCGCTGCTGCGCGCCCACTTCCGGCAGCGCAAGTACGACAAAGTGATCCTGCTCGGACGCGCCTTTCTCGACCAGGACAATGTTGACCCGCTGCGGCGCGAATGCCTGGAGATGATGGGCCTGGCCTGCAAGCGCACCGCGCGGTTCGCGGACATGCAGGAGTTTCTCGAACGGTGGCACCGCGACTTCCCCGCCGACGTGCAGGCCGCCATGGAACTGGCCAAACACCATGAACACCGCACCCGCGACCTCGGCAAAGCCGAACGGGTATGCATGGAAACGCTTGAACGGCTCGAAACCTCCGCCCAATGCTTCCGGTCCACAGACCCCGCCCCGGCACGGACACTGCTGCTGCGCCGGCTCGAACGCATCCGCACCAAACTCGGCAAAGCCCGCCCCGGCTCCGGCGGAATGTTCGAAGACGACTGACTTCCCGCGGGGTGCCTGCCCCCCGCGGGGCGCGCACCGTTCACTGGGATCGCCGGCATCCCTGCCGGTCGATTAAATCCGGTGCGTACTCCGTGACGCGCGCGCTTTGCCCCCCTTTCTCAAGGCCATGGCCCGCCGAAAGAAGGGGGTGCCGCGAGGCGGCGGGGGATGTAAGAGCCTGCACCAAAGCCCTGACTCCATGTGATCATCCGAATTGCGCTTGAACCGTCCCCCCGCCATGGTGTAATGTATGGCTCCCCTCGTCGGGGCGTAGCGCAGCCCGGTTAGCGCGCCTGGTTCGGGACCAGGAGGCCGGAGGTTCAAATCCTCTCGCCCCGACCATTTTAACTCCTTACAGGCAAACGACGTACGGAGTTACAAGAAACTCCTGCGTCCCTTAAGAACTGGCAAGAATGTGTGTCAGCGACACGTTTAGGAGGCGCACATGCGGCTTCCGAAGCTTGGTCGCGGATGCGCCTGCGGTACAAACGAGGCCAGCGGGACGCTTGGGGCAGGGCAAAACGAGGCCAGCGGGACGCTGGCGGTACAGACACAACGTGGCCAGCGGGACGCTGGCGGTACGGGGCAGGGCCAGCGGGACGCTGGCGGTACGGGACGGGGCCAGCGGAACGCTGGCGGTACAGACACAACGTGGCCAGCGAGACGCTGGCGGTACGGGGCAGGGCTGGCAGGACGGCTGGGCGTTGCGTAATATCAGTGTTGTGACTGTTGACTATTTGTCTTTCGCGGGGGGTATCTCGTCGAACAAGGTGAAGAGGGTTCCGGCGAGAAGGGCGTGGCCTTCGTTGGTGAAGTGGAGACCGTCTTCGGTGGCACCGGTGGTTCCGAGGACTTTTGCAAGGTATTTCTTGGGAATGAGCTGGACGCCGTGGATGCGGGCGAGCCGGCGCTGGGCGGCGCCGAAGCGGTTGAAGGTTGGCGGAAGGGGAAGTTCGACCATGGCAACGCGGCGGCCGGGTTTGCAGACGGTCGTCAGGAGGGTGTCGAGCCCCTGATCAAACCCGCCCTTGTCGTCGAGGAGGTCGTTGCCGCCGATTTCGAGCAGGACCAGTGCGGTGTCCCTGTCGATATGTTTGGCCTGGGCCAGTGCATCAGCCACCTTTGCGCCGGGCACGCCAAGATTGGCGGTTTTCAGCCCTGCCTTCTCCCCGAGGAGCTCGGGCCAGTTCTTGCCGGGAAGGCGGGCTCCCTGGCTGAGTGAATCGCCTATGACGTAGAGGGTGTCGAAACCGGCAACGGGTATCTTCACGGCGCGGTGGCAGGGTGCTTCCAACAAGGCCATGACAGCGGAGGCAACGCAGAGCAGTGTTACAGCGCGGCGGCGATGCCGGGAGCGGGCGACGGCGGCAACGAGAAGGAGGGTCCAGAGGGCATAAGCCCAGAGGGGAGCGGGTATGGCGGAGGCAAACACGAGCATGCAGCCGGTGACCAGCATGATATGGGAGGAAAAGCGTGACGGGCGGCTCTTGGCAAACAAGGCGAGGATTGCGGCCAGACAGGCCAGTGCAAGACCCGCGAAATAGACCGTGCCGTCGAGGAACTGGACTGCGATAAAATTGGTGAGGCTTGCCATGACCCGTCAGCCCTGAATACGCGTGGGGTTCGATCTTTCCAGAAGCCCGGCAACGCAGTCCATTCCCGCAAGGAGTCCCTGCTGAACCATGTCCCCGAACGCCTCGGATTGGCGAACCATCGAGAGGGTCTGCTGAACGGCCTTTGCGGCCGACAGGACCGCAATGGTGGGAAGACTTACACGGGCGACGCCGCAGGCACGGAGTTCCTTGATCGACATGGCGTCAATGTTGTAGGCCAATCCTGCCGCAATGCTTACGGGACCGTTCACCTGCCGCACCAGTTGCCGGGCTTCCTCAAGCGTTTTCACCCCCGTCACAAACACCATGTCGGCGCCCGCGTCCAGGTATTGGTTTCCCCGGCGAATGGATTCTTCAAGCCCGGCATCCGGGTCCGGTGCCACCGCCAAGGCATCCGTTCGCGCATTCAACACGAGGCCGCCCGCCCCCTTACTCTCAGCCCCTTCTCGCGCGGCATGTATCTTTTCCATCATCAACGCGACATCGATCACGGATTTTGCACCGGTCGCGCCGAGATTCTGGTCTTCAACGTTGATGCCGGCCACGCCCGCCTCCACAAAGGCCGCCACCACATCATGCACGCGCCCAGGCCCGCCGAATCCGTCTTCGCCATCGGCCATGACCGGCACCTGCACCGCCCCGACGATCTTGCGCGTTATTTCGAGATTCTCCTCGAATGTTAGTTTTGGTTCCGCCACGGCAAGCGATGCCAGCGCCATGCTGAACCCCGAACACTGGATCGCGCGGAAACCGGCCAGTTCAATGAGTCGGGCGCTGAGAACGTCATAGGCGTCGGGCATGACCAACGGGCGTTCTGACGCCAGGAGGTCCCGCAGTTTCTGGCAGAGCACCATGACATTACCCTCCATTTTGACCGCAATATTGCAGTGGGCGACGTTCACTTTGAGCAGCATAGCACAATCCCACGCGGATGGGAACGGCCGAATCTGCGGCGGCATTTGCAGACAAGATGCACTCCGGGACTTTTCTGCAGGCAGGCACTGTTGATGCCGGCACTCAGCCGTTGCCGCCTGCCCCAGCGCCCTCCTCTTTGAAACAGCGTCTTTGAAAGTACAAGGCAACGTTCACCAGACCTATCAGGACGGGGACTTCGACGAGGGGGCCGATTACGGCGGCGAAGGCGACGCCGGAGTTGATGCCGAACACGGCAACGGCGACGGCGATGGAGAGTTCAAAGTTGTTGCTTGCGGCGGTGAAGGAGAGCGTGGCGCTTTGCGCGTAGGTGGCGCCGACTTTCTTGCCCATGAAGAAGCTGAGGAGGAACATGACGATGAAGTAGATGAGCAGCGGAACGGCGACGCGGACGACGTCCATGGGAATCTGGACGATTAGGCTGCCCTTCAGGCTGAACATGACGAAGATGGTGAAGAGCAGGGCCACGAGGGTGACGGGGCTGATCCTGGGGATGAATTTGTTGTGGTACCAGTCTTTGCCGCGTGCCTTCACGAGGACGAGGCGGGTGAGCATGCCGGCAATAAAGGGAACGCCGAGGTAGATGAAGACGCTCTTTGCCATCTGGGCGATGGTGACGCTGACGACGCTTCCATGCAACCCGAAAAGGGGCGGCAGCACCGTGACAAAGACCCATGCGTAGACGCTGTAGAAGAGGACCTGGAAGATGCTGTTGAAGGCGACCAATCCTGCGCAGTATTCGGTGTCGCCTTTGGCGAGTTCGTTCCACACGATGACCATGGCGATGCAGCGGGCCAGGCCGATCATGATGAGGCCGACCATGTACTCGGGTTTGTCGTGAAGGAACACAATGGCGAGGATGAACATGAGGACGGGGCCGATGACCCAGTT
>CAZOMH010000421.1:0-4681 GCA_964580415.1 uncultured Nitrospirales bacterium | reverse complement strand
GCAGCGCGGTGAGCGCCTTTTTCGGGTCGGAGGCGGCGATGGCGTCGGTCAATGCCCAGACGGTTTCCTCTGCCACGTCGGCGCAGGCGGCGCGAACGTCGGCCTCGGTGATCGTACCCTGGTTGCCGACGTAGTTAATCACCAGGCCGAGGGCGTTCTGCACGTCGCTGAGGCGGTTGCCGGCGCGGTCGAGCAGTTCGCTGACGGCTACGCCGTCGATGTCCACCTTGCGGGCCTTTGCCCCCTCGCGAACCCATTGTTTCATTGCGGACTCGTCCAACTGCGGGCATTCGACCACAATAGCGCCCTTTTCGCAGGCTTTGTAGAAGCGCTTGCGCCGGTCAATCTGGGCGGCGACAAGCACCAGAATGGTCGTTTCGGCGGGGTCTTCAATGTAGCCGGTGAGATGGGTGAGCGGCGCGTTTTTCTCGGCGGACATCCCGTTGTAGCGTTCGGCGTTGCGCACGATAATCACGCGGCGTTCGGCCAGGAAGGGGAAAGTTCGCGCCTCTTCGGCAATTTCGCCGGGGGGGGTTTCGTCGGCGTAGAACGCGGAGTAGGTCATGTCCTGGAGGGAGGGATCAACATAGGTTTCAAAGATGCGCCTGAGCGCCATATCGACGAGGCAGGGCTCCCATTCTTCCCGGCCCCAGGGGGCTTTGCCGGGGCAGAACAGGACTACGCGCGGCGGCGCGCCCCGTCCGATGCTGTCGATAAACTGCCTGATCTGCACGGCATCACCAGGGTTCGACGACGCGGTGGAAGATGACTGTGGCGAGCTGTTCGAGCGCCTCGGAAACGGCCCGGTTCTCCTCGTCGGTCGGGAAGGAGCGCACGGCGGGCATGTAAACCTCAGCATTGCCGCGGAGCCGGTCGGAGGAAAGTCCCGCGGCGCGGGTGTAGAAGGTGGTCTCGCCGGTCATGGCGGGGTCTTCCCAGAGCACCTGGCCGGTGGCCCGGTCGGTAAGCCGCGCGCCGGCAGTGACGGTGATCAGCGACTGCGTCACCTCGTCGTTGCGGTCGGTAAGAAGGCCGCGGCGCGACAGTCCGGTAATCATGCCTTCAAGCAGCAGATCGGCATCGTCCGCCTTGACCACCTGCAGCCGTGAATCGGTAATGAACTTGCGGACGACCCCGTCGGTCAGGGGGGCCTGAAGATCGTATTCGCGCGTCTTGTCGTAGAAGGGGGACACGGCAATCGTGCGGTACTTGGGGTCGAGCGAGCTCCGGGTTGTATAACCGCACCCGTCCAGCGCCAGCAGCGCAAGCGCCGCGGCACAGCCGAGCAGCACGGCCCTGGAGCCGCCCCATTCCGCAGCCGTTCTCCGCGTCATCGCGCTACTTGGCCTCCTGCTTTCCGTACTTCATGCCCACGTGGGTCACCCCGGCGTTGTTGGACAGCCATTCCTTGGCGGTCTGCGCCGCGCCCGTGTCGGAGAAGTCCTTCTCGAGCAGTTCGTAGTAGATGCGCGCGGAAGAGAAGTCGCGGCGCTTTTCATAGAAGCGCGCCGTGGCCAGACGCTGGTTGGCAATGGATTCGCGCATTTCGCCGCGCTTGGATTTCAAGTCGGCAACGCGCGCGTCCTGCGGGTAGCGGGTGGAAAAGTCGTCAATCGCGTCAATCGCCATCTGGCCGGGGGTTTGATCGTAGGCGGGCTTGAGCGAACCTTTGTAGTAGCACATGGCCAGGCCGTAGCAGGCCTCATCGACCCAGTCGGAGCCCGAATAGTCTTCGACGACGCGGCGGTACTCGAAGGCGGCCTCAATGTATTCCCTGCGGGCGTAGTGGCTCAGACCGATCTTGTACTGGGCCTCGGCCGCCTCCGCCGTGAACGGCTGGTTTTCCACCACCATCGCGTACACTTCGGCGGCATGCTTGAGCGGGCGCTTTTTGAAGAAGGCCCAGCGTTTCTCAATCTTTTTCAGGCCCTTTTCATAGTACTGATCGCCAATTTCATACTGGCGCTTGATCGCTTCCTGGTAGCGTTTGGTGTTGGGATAGCCAGCGAGAAGCTGCTGGTACGCCTTGGCGGCGTCCATGCTCTTCCCCTGGGCCATGAGAATCTCGGCGCGCAGGAACTGGTTCTCGTCGGCCAGGGTGTCCTTGCCGTAGAACTCGGTGAATTTCTCGGTCTCGCGCAGCGCCTTCCGGTAGCTGCCCGCGACGAGGAGTCCGCGCGTGTATTCTATCTGCAGTTCGGCCGTTTCCTTGGGCATCCGCTTCATGTTGACGAAGCGCCCCGTCTGGGGCGTCCAAGTCCATTGCGCCTGCGCCGGCACGGCGCAGCCCAGCACCAAGGCAAATGCCACCAATTTATAACTCATGCGCATGATGGTTTCTCCGCGAAACTCTGATGTTCCAGCCCTCTCCGCACGAAGAAATATCCGTCCGGATTATGAACATACTAACAGGACAGCCAACCGCAAGGCAACCCCGAAAACCGCGGGCCTCCGCCCATATGTGGCGGTGCGCCCGAAAAGCGACGCCATATCTCGGCAAACCACGACCCCGGGACCCGCAACAGCGGGCCGGGACGGCCCGCATTCAGTTCTTGGCGGCGTCCTCTTTCTTTGCCGCGGCTTTCCTGGCGGCAGGCTTCTTGACAGCGGCCTTCTTCTTTGGCGCGGGTTTTGCGGAGGCCGGCTTTTTCGCGGCCGCTTTCTTCTTGGACGCAGGCTTTGCTGCGGCCGCTTTTGCAGGCTTCTCGATCCGCTTGAGATATTGCTCCACCAGATCAAAGCTCTTGTCCACGGCGGTTTTGAGTTCGGCCCGGCCAATCTTGACCACCCGGGACCATTCTTTGGCCACCGCACGGGCTTCTTCCGGCACATACTCACTGTCGCCGAGCGCCTTTTCCATCGTCTTGCCGGCCTGCTTATGCACCATGTCGAAGACGTCCAGGGCGCCCTTGAAGAGTTTGCGCTGCACTCCCACGGCCTCACGGGCACCGCGGGCGCCCAGATTCTTGCCGGAATCCATCGCCAGTTTTGCGTTCTCGGACACGAACTCGCCGGCGGCATGCGCCGCCTTGCCGACTTCGTCCATGCCTTTGCGGGTCAGTCCCGGTTTCTTCTTGCAAACCATGCTGTTTCTCCTCCATGGGCGGGAGGGGCTTGCCCGTTCCGCCTTCGCTTGTTTGCCTTCATCTTACGCTTTCTTGGGGGAAATCAACAGTTTTACACCCCAAGAGATGCGGCAAAGAAACGCCGCCGGAAGGGCGTCAACCCCGCCGGCGGCGTTTGTCATCCTGTCATGGCCTAGAAAAGGCCGGGCACAAAGCCGTCCTCGGTGCCGGAAGCCTTGTAATACGCGCCGCCGGGCGCATTGAACAACTGCACCACGCGCAGCAGTTCGGAAATGTCAATGGTCCAGTCGCCGTTATAGTCCGCGTCGTGCGGAACACCGGTCTGTTTGGCGTTTCCGGGCGCATAGCCGTCTTCCGTGTCCGTGCCCGCGCTGTAGCCGCCCGCGTTGTACAACTGCACCACGCGCAGCACTTCGGAAAGGGCAAGATGCCAGTCATGATCCACATCGGCCGTGTGGGTCTCATTCTCCGGCAGCGCCTCGGCCAGCACGGAGGCCACTGCGCCTGTGCTTTCGGCCGCGCCGTCCGCGGTCTCATAGTCGGCCTGACCGGTCACCGTGACCAGCCCGGAGGCGGTGGAAGGGGCGGTCGCCTCGTAAACGACTTCAAGCGGAAACGCCGTCGCGTTGCTCCAGTCGAGCACCAGCGCGTTTGCCGCCACCGACTTTGCGGTCACGCCCGCAGCACCGGAAATGAGATTGACCGTCCAGCCTTCGGGCAGGGCTTCAAGCAGGTGAAGCTGGTTGAGAACCCCGTCACCGTGCTTGATCAGGCGCAGCGTGACACGAATCACGTCGCCGGGCGCGAAGAACTGGTTGCCGAAGCGGCCCGCCACCTCGCGCAGCATCTCCAGCGCCGTTCCCGGCTCTTCCGAGGTCTGCTCCACCAGGGCGGACACTTCTTCCCATGTCACCACGCCGTCACCGTTCGTGTCGGCGGCGGAGAACACCGCCTGCGGCAGTTTGATGCGCGCCGCGATTTCTTCGTACGACAGTGCGCCGTCGCCGTCGGTGTCAAGCAGGCTGAAGGCATCCTGAATCAGCGCGCCCAAATTCTGGGAACCGTGCAGTCCCTGCAGCAGGTCGTCAAGACCGGTGGCTTCGCCCTCGCCTTCCGATGCCAGTTCGCCCTCGGCGGGTTCACCCTCGACGGGACTGGTGGCCGTGATGTCTTCGCAGTCGATCACGCCGTTTCCGTTGGTGTCCACGACGGCAAAGCGGTCGCTGGAGAAATAGCGGGACAACTCGGCGGGCTCAAAGACGCCGTCGCCGTTGGTGTCGACGGCGGCGAAAATGTCCGCCACGGTGGGCAGGGGAAGCAGTGACTGAATAACCGGGGTGAACACAAGCGACCGAAGCTCGGATGCGTCAATCACGCCGTCGCCGTTGGTGTCACCCAACGGGAAGAGCTGGGCGGGCGCCTGCGGCACCACGGCTTTGAGTTCCTGAAGCGAGACACCGCCGTCGCCGTCGATGTCGGCAAGCTTCACGGCAACATCAAAAAGGGCATCCGCGGGCAGCGGGCAGGGCGTCACGCCCGGCTCGCCTTCGGTCGTTTCGCCTTCGACCGCCTCGCCCTCGGTCACATGTCCGTTC
>CAZOMH010000420.1:0-4688 GCA_964580415.1 uncultured Nitrospirales bacterium | reverse complement strand
CACGACGGTGACGGCCGCGTTTACCGCAAACAGCAACGCGATCTCGGTGGTCAACAGCCCGGCTGCCGGGGGAAGCGTAACCGCTCCGGCGTCCGTGACCACGGGTCAGACAGCGTCTCTGACCGCGGCGGAAGCCGGCGGTTATACGATTTCGAACATTGTCGCGTCAAACGGCACGGTTTCGGGCACCTACCCGAACTACACGCTGAGCGGCGTGACGGCGGACACAACCGTCACCGCCACGTGGACCCCGAAGACGAACGGGATTACCTATACGGCGACGCCGTCCGGTGCCGGTACCGTTAGTGGTCCCGTAAGCGTGCTGACCGGTGACACGGCGACGCTGGCGCCGCTTACCACGGCTGCCGGGTACACGTTCAGTTTCATCGTCGCGTCGATCGGCACGGTTTCGGGCACCTATCCGAACTTTACGCTGAGCAACGTGACGGCGGACACGACTGTCACGGCCACGTTCACGCGCAATTCGAACGGGATTTCGTACGCGGTGGCGCCGGCCGGCGGCGGCACGCTGAGCGGTCCCGCCACTGTCCTGACGGGAAATACGGCGACGCTGGCCCCGCTTACCACGGCTGCCGGTTACACGTTTGCCTCCATCGCCGCCACGGACGGCACGGTTTCGGGTACCTATCCGAACTTTACGCTTGCCGGTGTGACGGGACCCACGACCGTTACGGCGACGTTCACTCCGAACTCGAATGCGGTCAGCTATGGGGAGACGCCGTCAGGCGCGGGCTCGGTGACCGGACCGGCGACGGTGCTGACTGCGGGCACGGCGTCGTTGACGGTGAATGCGGCGGCGGGGTACACGTTCGCCTCCATCGCCGCCACCAACGGCAGCGTTACGGGTACCTATCCGAACTTCACGCTTTCCGGCGTGACGGCGGCCACAACCGTGACGGCAACGTACACGGCGAATGCGAATCCCGTTAGTTATGGGGCCTCCCCCGCAGGCGCGGGTACGGTGACAGGGCCTGCGACTGTGCTGACTGCGGGCACGGCGTCGTTGACGGTGGATACGGCGGCGGGGTATACCTTTGCCTCCATCGCCGCCACCAACGGAAATGTTACCGGCGCCTACCCGAACTTCACGCTTTCCGGCGTGACGGAAGCCACGACCGTGACGGCAACGTACACGGCAAACTCGAATACGATCACGGTCAACAAGGTTCCGGCCGCGGGCGGCACCCTTGCCGCGCCAGCGACCGTGCTGACCGGTGATACGGCGACGTTGACGGCGACGACGGCGGCAGGCTACACGTATGCCTCCATCGCGGCCTCGAACGGCTCTGTGTCCGGAACGTATCCGAACTTCACCCTGTCCGGCGTTACGGCGGACACGACGGTGACCGTTACGTGGACAGCCAACACGAACAACGTTGCTTATGCGATGAATCCGGTTTCCGGCGGCGGCACCCTTACCGGGCCGGCGACGGTTCTGACCGGCGGGACCGCCAATTTGAGTGTTACGACAATCGGGAGCTACTCCCTGTTGTCGATCACTGCGACCAGCGGGACGATTACGCCTGGTGCGTATCCGAACTTTACCCTTTCGGATGTGACGGCGGACACGACCGTAACGGCGACGTTTACCATACTTCCGACCTGGCCGCTGAGCTATGTGGAAAGCCCCGTCGGAAGCGGCACAATTTCCGGACCGCCCGCCATACTGCAGACGGTCGGTTCCACGGTGTCGTTGACCGCAACAGCAGCCCCCGGTTACACAATTGGCAGCGTGACGGCATCTGCCGGCGCTTCCCTGTCGAACACCTATCCGACGTATACGCTGTCCAATGTGACGGCTGCCACAACCGTGACGGCTACCTTCACGCCGAACAGCAACACGATTACGTACGTTAATCCGCCGGTAGGCGGCAGCATTACCGGTCCGGGGGCGGTTCTGACGGGCAACACGGCGTCCCTTACCGCGGCGGCGACTCCGGGTTACACCGTGGACAACGTGACGGCGAGCGAAGGCACGATTGGAGGCGCCTATCCGAACTACACGCTGACTGGCGCCACCGCCAACACCACTGTGACCATCACGTTCACGGCCAATGTGAACACGGTGACCTACGCTCCGGCGGCGGGTGGTTCGGCGACAGGTCCGGCGACGGTTACGACGGGGCAGACTGGCTCTGTCGTGGTTGCCACCAATCCCGGATATACCTTCACCGGTGTGTCGGCGGACGCGGGTGCCACCCTTTCGGGGACGTATCCGTCGTATACGTTGAGCGGAGTAACTGCGGACACGACCGTTACGCCGGCGTTTACAGCCAACACGAACGCAATAACCTACGTGAATCCGTCCAGCGGCGGTGCCATAAGCGGACCGGTCAGCGTGGTGACGGGTGATACCGCGGCGCTTACCGCTTCGCTGGACCCGGGGTACACGATTACCAGCGTCAGCGCAAGCAACGGCACCGTGGTTGCGGGTACGTTCCCGGCCTATACGCTTTCCGGCGTGACGGCGGCCACGACGGTGACGTTTGTGGTGGCGGCCAACGCGAATGCGATCACGGTCGTCAAGACCCCGGCGCTGGGCGGAACCCTTTCCTGTCCGGCGACGGTCCTCACGGGCGGCAGCGCAAATCTGACTGCAACGACAAACCCGGGTTACACCTTTGACAGCATCGTCGTCAGCGGGGGCACGCTGGCGGGCTCGTTCCCGACCTACACGCTGTCCGGGGTGACGGCTGCCACAACAGTTACGATTACCTGGATTGCGGGTACCAACACGATCTCGTATACGGGCACGCCGCTTGCGGGCGGCACCGTGACCGGTCCGGCGAGCGTGCTCACCGGCGATACGGCCGCAGTGACGGTGACGGCAAACACAGGCTACTTTGTGCAGTCAATCAGCGCCACAAACGGCACAATTTCCGGCACCTATCCGGACTACACCCTGTCGGGAGTTACGGCCAATACGGCGGTGACCGTCACCTTTGCGCTGGGTCAGCCCCTCACGCTGACTCCGGTGGACTACAGCATCACCGCAGCTCCCGGTGCGAGTGTCCAGTTCCAGGTGGTTGTCGCGCATGCCGTCGGGACGGTTTCGTTCCAGTGGTACCGCGTGACAGCGGGCAAGGCCCAGGATATCTTGACGGGGAAGACGTCGGACACGTTGCTGATTGATCCGGTGACCGCGGCCGACGCGGGCGACTACATGTGTTCGGGTTCCGATTCCGTCACGAGCCAGGATTCGCCCATTATGACGCTTGTTGTCACCACCGGCATGCCGGTCGCGGGCTTGGCGGCCATGTCGATGCTGGCCGGGGCGCTGGGTCTGGGCTCCGTGTCTGTCCTGCGCCGTCGCAAGAAGTAACGAATGAATTGGGAGCGCCTTGCACCTGCAAGGCGCTCCGTCTTGGGGCCGCCGCCGCTCGAAAGAGGGGTGGCGGCCTTTGTTATTCCGGGAGCTTTTGGTGTGCTCTTCCCCGCCGACATCCCGAAAAGTGTTCGGCCCTTATGTCTTATATCTGGCAGTCTACCCGATTTGGGGTGGGCGGCTGCTGGTATGGGCGGCCAATTCCGGCAAATTTTGCGAAATTGCGAATGGCACGGTTTCTGCTACGCGCAAGACATGTTCAGGGTGCTAAACACAAAGTGGAGATGCTTTCCCGCTGTTATGGGCCTCGCGTTGGCCGTTGCTAATGCGTTCGGGGCCGATCCGCCCATAGAATGCAGAACGGTTGTGGTCAACCCGCAGGTCGCCCTCGGCGAACCCTGCACGGTGGAATATATCGTGGAGTGGCAGGGCGCGCGGGATGCCTGTATTGTCCTGCCGTTGACTCCCAACCAGCCGGATTGGGGTGCTGCCGCGCTGAAAAGTAGTCGAAGCGAACAGGACGGGCAGCGTTGGCGGGTGGTGCAAAGCGTTGAATACACGCCGACAAAAGCGGGAAAGTACAGTATTTCCCCTGCCGAAGTTACCGCACTTACCGCCAACCAGCCCATTGTGGGAAAGTTTGACAGCGTTCCGGGAACTCTTCTCAAAATGGAAGGAGCGTCCTTTTCGGTAACGGATGGAAAACGCAGGCGGATTTATGGTTTCACAGCGGTGGGGCTCTTCGTGCTCTTGCTGGCGGGAGTCGCTGCGCGCCGTTATGTGCGGCGCGGGGAAACCAAGGTCGAATTGGGACAGGACGCCGTTGTGGTTTGCCGTGACTTGTTGCACGAAGCGCGGCGTTGCCGCCTGGATGGAGATTCCTACGGTTGCTACCAGTCCCTGTTGAAATCGGCGGAAGCGCTGCAAACCGTGGCCGTGGATGCCAGGAACGTGGCGGACGCGGTCCGTTCGCGCATTCCTGCCGTGGGCTTCCAGGGGGTGCGTCCCACGGACGATGAGATGGACGGCCTCTTTCGTGACATAGAACGCATTATCGCCCGGCGGAACACCCCGCCGGTGTCGGAATAGGAGACACAATCATGCCGGTGAATGTTGATGCCGTTCGAAAGAGCGTGGAAGATCATGCGCCTTTTGTAAACCGCCTGCGGGAAGCCATCGCCCAGGTTATTGTCGGGCAGGGCTACATGGTGGACCGCCTGCTGGTGGGCATGCTGGCCAACGGACACGTGCTTATAGAGGGGGTGCCGGGTTTGGCCAAGACCACCGCGGTGAACACATTGGCGCGGGCCATGGACTGCCAGTTCAAGCGGATCCAGTTCAC
>CAZOMH010000419.1:0-4695 GCA_964580415.1 uncultured Nitrospirales bacterium | reverse complement strand
GTGCTCAAGGACATGGGCATGGGCGGCTATTTCATGCACTCCCGCACGGGACTGGCCACGGAGTATCTCGGCGACGACTGGTTCGAGCTCATCAACGCCTGCGCCGACGAGGGTTCGAAGCTCGGTCTTGAATCGTGGCTTTATGACGAAGACCGCTGGCCGAGCGGCACGGCGGGCGGACTGGTCACCGCCGATTCGAAATACCGCCAGAAGTTCATGAGCATGGACACCGTGGCCGCCGCGGATTTCCAGTGGCGCGACGGCATCGTCGCGGCGTTTGCCTGCACGCTCGACGACAACAGTTACACCGGCTGCGCGCGGCTCCGGGAACGGGAACAGGCCCCTTCCGGAAAAACGGTGCTGGTCTTCTCCGTAAAGGAGGCGCCGCTGTCCTCTTTTTACAACGGCAACACCGATGTGGACCGGCTCAACCGGGAGGCCACGGAATACTTCATCCAACTGACCCATGAGAAATACAGGGAGAAATGCGGCGACCGGCTGGGCAAATCCATTTCGGGTATTTTCACCGACGAACCGCACCGCGGCTCCGCCTTCTCCAGCTTTGGCCAGGGCAATTCCATCGGCACAAGCCTGACCCCCTGGACGGAGAAACTTCCGTCGGCGTTCCAGGCGCGCTTCGGCTATGACCTGATTGATCGTCTGCCCGAACTCTTCCTGAAGAAAGACGGCCAGGCCGTCGCGCCGGTGAAGTGGCAGTACATGGAACTGCTCGAAAGCATGTTCCTGGAAAACTGGTGCCAGCCTGTCAAGGAATGGTGCAACCGGGAGCACATGATCTTCACGGGCCATTTCCTGCACGAGGACAGCCTGATGTGCCAGGCCATCATGCAGGGTTCGCTCATGCGCGCCTATGAATACGAGGACTACCCCGGTGTGGATGTGCTCTCCGAGGGCAACCGCAACTACTGGATCGTGAAGCAGGTTTCCAGCGCCGCGCGGCAGCTTGGCAAAACCCGCATCCTGAGCGAGCTCTACGGCTGTACGGGCTGGCAGTTCAATTTCGAGTCGCACAAGGCCGTGGGCGACTGGCAGGCGCTGTTCGGGGTGAACCTGCGCTGCCACCACCTGTCCTGGTACACCATGGGCGGCGAAGCCAAGCGCGACTATCCGGCGAGCATTTTCTTCCAGAGCGGCTGGTGGCGCGACTACCACTTCGTGGAGGACTATTACGCCCGTTTCAACACACTGCTGGCGCAGGGCCGTCCGGCCTGCGACGTGCTGGTAATCAACCCGGTCGAGAGCACCTGGTGCCAGGCGGGCGTCGGCTGGGCCGACGGACTATCGGCCAAAACGAAGGAACTGCAGGCGCTCGAGAACGGCTACCGCGACATGTTCTTCTTCCTCGCGGGGTCGCACATCGACTTCGATTACGGCGACGAGGAGATGTTTGCCCGCCTGTGCCGCGTCGGGCGCGACGGCGACACGCCGGTGCTGCGCTTTGGCAGGGCCGACTACCGGGTTGCGGTGGTCCCCATGATGACAACCATCCGGAGCAGCAGCCTTGCCCTGCTTGACGCCTTCCAGAAGGCGGGCGGCAGGGTCGTCTTCGCCGGCGAACCGCCGGCCTATGTCGATGTGATCAAATCCCCCGCAGCCGCCGAACTGGCCGCCAGGACGAACCGCGCGGAATGGAAGCGTGAATCCGTCGCCGCGGCCGTGAAAGATTCGCTGCGCCTCCCGGTGGAAATCGTCAACAGCGCCGGTGCGCCGGTGGAAACGATCTTCTGCCAGCTGCGCGACGCCGGCGACATGAAAATTCTGGCAGCCATCAACACCAGCACCGACCAGCCACAGCACGCCGTGACGATTCGCGCAAAGACCGCCGGAGCCGTCACCGAATGGAACTGCCTGACCGGCGTGCGCTGCGCGGTGGCAGCGGCCGAACGTTCCGGATGGACCGAGTTCACCGCCGATTTCGTTCCCAGCGGCGAACATGTCTTTGTCTTCACCGCAACGCCCGCAGACGGATTGCCCCCGCAGAAGGCGCCCTCCGAAGCCGGCCGAAAAGAGTGCGCCGGGCCCTTCGCGTACGAACTCAACGAGCCGAATGTATGCGTGCTTGACATGGCCGACTACCAGATTGACGACAATCCCGTAAAGACCGACAAGGAAATTCTCAAAATAGACCGTGCGGTCCGCAGCGCCTTCGAACTGCCCCAGCGCGGCGGTGAAATGGTGCAGCCCTGGTTCAGCAGGAAGTTCGCCGCCAAACCCGATGTCAAGGGCAGGCTGCGCATGGTGTTCTCCTTCACTGCGGACGCCGTGCCCGCGGGTCCGGTCCAATTGGCCCTGGAGGAGCCCGCCAACTACACCATCACGCTGAACGGCCACCTGGTCGCCGCCGCTCCCGACGGCTGGTGGGTTGACCCGGCCATCCGCACCATTCCCCTCCCGAACGACGCCTTCCTCACCGGCGCAAACCGTTTGGAATTAACCGCGGACTTCCGCGCCGACATGAACCTTGAGGCACTGTACCTGCTCGGCACTTTCGGTGTTAAGGTTGACGGTTTCCAGAAAACCCTCACCAAGCTGCCCGCGCAGCTTGCGGTGGGCGATCTCGCCGGACAGGGTCTCCCCTTCTACAGCGGCACCGTGACCTACCGTGTGCCGCTGACGCAGCAGCCCGCCACCGGCCAGCGCGCCTTCCTCGTCACGCCCAAATTCGAGGCCGCATGCATTCTGGCCGCCCCCGGCAAGGTGATTCCCTGGCAGCCCTACGAGGCCGACATCACCGACGAGGCCCTCAAAGGCGGGGAATTGCCGGTGCAGCTCGTGCTGACGCGGCGCAACACGTTTGGCCCGCTCCACCAGGTGCCCCTGCGCTCGAGCGGTTACGGCCCCGGCAACTGGACCACCGACGGCAAAGGCTGGTCGCAACAGTACCAACTCTACCCCGCGGGGCTTCTTGAAGCGCCGTACATCTCGTTCCGGCAATAGGTACCGCCAAACGGTGCAAATTTGACGCCGCCATGAACGGCGTGAACCCCGGCCCCACCTCCCTTCAGGGGAGTTGGGACAGCCTGTGCAGGCTCAGGAAGAGCCCTGTTCCTGAAGCCTTTGCGGGCACCCCGGTGCAAATGATCCGGCCTGTGGCCGGATCATGCCCGAGCCCAACGGTCAACTCCGGAACCACCGCCCCCTGATCCGTTGTCGGCTGGGAACGAAGCACCAGAAGGTAATCGTGCCACACCACCGCCTGGTCAATCCGTTCATAGAGGCAGGCCGCGACAAAACACGGCGCGGACACGGCGGACACGCTCATTACCCGGTCCACGGCGGTTTGCTTTTGCAGTTTCTCCGCCAGCACACCGTCAAACACGCGCACCACGGTGCGCACCGAGGCATTGAGTTTCTTCGCAAGGAGCCCCACGCCCAGATTCACCACGTCATCCTCGTCCACAGCCATCACGGCGCGCGCCTTTTCGACCGACGCCGCACGAAGAACCGATTCCAGCCGCGCGTCCCCTTTGACCATCGCCACGCCCAGCGCCCGCAGGGCGGCTGCATTCTTCAGTTCCGGGTCAACCGCGACAACCTCCTGTCCCTGCGCGACAAGTTCCTCCATGATGCGGAACGACACATGGCCCGCCCCAGACACAACAATGTGCCCCTGCATTCTAACGGGCACGCCGGCAAGCATCCCCTGAAACCGGTGCGATATCACGGCATCGGTAATCAGGCCGAACAGCAGCGCAAGCAGGGCCGCCCCGCTGACCATGAGAAAACAGCCGAACAGTTTCACCGGCGTTGGCGCATGCAGAAAACTTACATCGCCGTACCCCGTCGTGGTCACAGTCGTCACTGCGAAATAGAATGCGTCGATGAAACTGAGGTCCATTGTGCCGTGAATGACAAAAACACCCAGCAGGATCATCGCGGCCAGACATACGAGCAAAATGCGCGCCCCCAGCGAAACCCCGCGCACCGCAACCGACAGGTCAGCAACGCCGCGTGCCCATCTCGACGCCCGCCGCCGCCGTGCCTCGCCGCCCCTTGCCCCGTTCGGCGAGGGACATATGGCCAGCATCTTCCCGCTCCCCGCCCCCGCCGCTTCCGCGCGCGCCACGCCTCCTTCAACCGCGGTGAACAGCGGCACCGCCTCCCCGCCGTGCCCCGCACAACCCGCGTCACCCTCGACGATGGTGTAGTTCCGCCCCTCCAGTGTGAAATGACCGACGACGTCCTCTCCAAACGCCGCATCGGCGAAGACAGGCGAGGCCAGCGCCGACGCGCTGAGCACCTGGCGCGTATGCAGACTTTCCTCGACATACCCCGCCAGTTGCACGTCAAACAGGCGGACCACGGTAACAATGCCGGAATTGAGCCGCAGGCTGTCGAGCGCCACCGACAGGTTGGTCATGTCCTGGTCCGTGGCCGCAATGATGGCGCGTGCGGCGCAGATGCCCGCCTTCCGAAGCAGTTCATCGTTGCGGACATCTCCCTGAAAACAAACCACCCCGGCATGCTCCGCCTCGCGCACCCAGTCCTCCGGTGTTTTGTCGTGGATTGCGGCGACCGCCAATCCAAGCCGCCGCAGCAGCAGGGCAATCCGAAAACCCACGTGGCCCATGCCGCAAACGATGTAATGGTCCCGAAGCGGCGCATCCCCCGGAGGCGTCTTCATCCTCCACACCCTCCGCAGCCGCCGCCACCGCAGCCGCCGCCACCGCCCCC